>NZ_JBSHCT010000118.1:0-1002 GCF_053615935.1 Nocardiopsis sp. NPDC055879 | reverse complement strand
GCAGCGCACGACTCACCCCGCTCGCCCCCTGACGATCGTCCGCGCGCTCGGAGGAGTCGTGGGAGGCCGACGACGAACTCATGGGGCACCTCGGATCTTCATGGGTGGAGGGGTGACCGATCGTGTCACACGACAATAGGGCAACCGCGGACCACCGGGGCCTCCTCTTGTCAAAGCGGCGCGGCGCATGGATTAATGAGCGCTCATGGAACGAACGACACTGGTGGTGGGCGGGCTCGGCGGCATCGGCGGGGCCTGCGTCGAGGAGTTCGAACGGCAGGGCCACCGCGTGGTGGTGGCCGATCGCGCCCTGGGACACGACGCCTGCGACCCGGAGGTGATCCTGGGCCTGATCGAGGATGTGGGGTCCCTGGACAACGTGGTGCACGCCGCCGGGTCCGTGGGTTCGGGGGGCATCGAGAAGGAGGGTCCCGAGCAGTGGCGCACCGTACTCGACGACAACCTGGTGTCGGCGCTGGCGGTGTCCCAGGCGGTGATCCCCTCCCTGCGCGCGGGGGCCTCCATGGTGCTGTTCAGCTCGGTGAACGGACGACATGGCGGCAACACGCTCTCCGGCCCCGCCTACGCGTCGGCCAAGGCCGGGCTCCTCGGCCTCACCCGTCACCTGGCCAAGGACCTGGCGCCGCGCGGGGTGCGCGTCAACGCCGTGGCCCCGGGACCCGTACGCACACCGATGGTGGACCGGCTGACCGAGACGGAGTGGGACGACCTCCTCTCCTCGATCCCGCTGAACAGGGTCAGTGAGCCCGGAGAGATCGCCGGCACCGTGTCATGGCTGTGCTCACCGGCCGCCGCGTCGGTGACGGGCACCGTGATCGACGTCAACGGCGGAATGTGGATGGGCTGAGGCCGGAGCCGACTCGTCCACGGGCTCGAAATCCACCCTTGCCGCGGGGTGTCCCATCGTCATACCTTTTTGGCTGGTACAGCGGGTTCGACGGAGCGGGAGCGGCATGAGGATCCTTGTGGTGGGCGCCGGGG
>NZ_JBSHCT010000117.1:0-1010 GCF_053615935.1 Nocardiopsis sp. NPDC055879 | reverse complement strand
AGAAATAGTGAGTTGCGTTGCACACACCCCTTTGTGAACTGACTATCTATTGAGTCAAGACGTAACCCGGAGGCAAACTCGCGGCAACCCGCGAGTGGCCCCGCGCACGGGCGCCATACAGAGCGGCGCTCAATGGAGGAGGAACCCATGGCGACCCAGAAGGGCGTCGACAAACCCGACACGTCGTCGATCAAACCCGAGGAGAAGTCCTCGCAGGGGATGACTCGTGGCCGTGTCATCGGACTCGTCCTGGGCCCCCTGCTCGGTCTCCTGGTCTTCCTCGTGATGCCGGAGATGCCGCTGCCGCTGGGTGAGGGCGAGACCGAAGAGGTCATGTCCGTCAACGGTGGGGTCGTCGCCGCGGTCACCGTCTGGATCGCCATCTGGTGGGCCACCGAGGCCCTGCCGATCCCGGTGACCTCCCTTCTCCCCTTGGTGCTGTTCCCCCTGATGGTGGAGGGCTCCGAGGTCGGGGACGTGGCCTCCGCGTACGGCTCCGACACGATCTTCCTGTTCATGGGCGGCTTCATGCTGGCCCTGGCCATGCAGAAGTGGAACCTGCACAAGCGCATCGCCCTGACGATCGTCTCCAAGGTCGGTTCCAACACGGTCGGCCTGGTCGGCGGCTTCATGATCGCCACCGGTTTCATCACCATGTGGGTGTCCAACACCGCCACCGCCGTGATGATGCTGCCGGTCGGCCTCTCCGTCGTCGCGCTGATCGCCCAGTTCCGTGGCGGACGTACGGACGCGAACTTCGCGACCGCCCTCATGCTGGGCATCGCCTACTCCTCGTCCATCGGCTCGGTCGCCACTCTGATCGGTACCCCGCCCAACGTCCTGATGGTCGGCTACCTCGCCGACAACCACGACATCCAGATCGGCTTCGGTCAGTGGATGATGGCCGGTGTGCCGCTGGCCGCGGTCTTCATGCTGATCGCCTGGTTCGTCCTGACCCGCCTCTTCAAGCCGGGGGTGAAGAAGGTCGAGGGCGCCCAGGAGATGATCCG
>NZ_JBSHCT010000116.1:0-1013 GCF_053615935.1 Nocardiopsis sp. NPDC055879 | reverse complement strand
AGAAATAGTGAGTTGCGTTGCACACACCCCTTTGTGAACTGACTATCTATTGAGTCAAGACGTAACCCGGAGGCAAACTCGCGGCAACCCGCGAGCAGCCCTCCGAAGAAGGGTGCCGTACACATCCGGCGCTCAATGGAGGAGGAACCCATGGCGACCCAGAAGGGCGTCGATACCCCCGACACAACGCCGGTCAAACCCGAGGAGAAATCCTCGCAGGGGATGACCCGCGGTCGTGTCATCGGACTCGTTCTCGGTCCCCTGCTCGGTCTCCTGGTTTTCCTCGTGATGCCGGAGATGCCACTGCCGCTGGGTGACGGCGAGACCGAAGAGGTCATGTCCGTCAACGGTTCGGTCGTCGCCGCAGTCACCGTCTGGATCGCCATCTGGTGGGCCACCGAGGCCCTGCCGATCCCGGTGACCTCCCTGCTGCCCTTGGTGCTCTTCCCGCTGATGGTGGAGGGCGCGGAGGTCGGGGACGTGGCCTCCGCGTACGGCTCCGACACGATCTTCCTGTTCATGGGCGGCTTCATGCTGGCCCTGGCGATGCAGAAGTGGAACCTGCACAAGCGCATCGCCCTGACGATCGTCTCCAAGGTCGGCTCCAACACGGTCGGCCTGGTCGGCGGCTTCATGATCGCCACCGGTTTCATCACCATGTGGGTGTCCAACACCGCCACCGCCGTGATGATGCTTCCGGTCGGCCTCTCCGTCATCGCACTGATCGCCCAGTTCCGTGGTGGACGTACGGACGCGAACTTCGCCACCGCCCTGATGCTGGGTATCGCCTACTCCTCGTCCATCGGCTCGGTCGCCACCCTGATCGGCACCCCGCCCAACGTCCTGATGGTCGGCTACCTCGCCGACGCTCACGACATCAACATCGGCTTCGGCCAGTGGATGATGGCCGGTGTGCCACTGGCCGCGGTCTTCATGCTGATCGCCTGGTTCGTCCTGACCCGCCTCTTCAAGCCGGGGGTGAAGAAGGTCGAGGGAGCCCAGGAGATGATCCG
>NZ_JBSHCT010000115.1:0-1019 GCF_053615935.1 Nocardiopsis sp. NPDC055879 | reverse complement strand
CTCCACCTGCACCCGCTTCCGGGCGGAACTGCGCTCTGACCTGCACGCCCTGGCCGGGGTACCCCGCTCCCTGTGCGAGGACATCGAACTGTGCGCAAGCGAGGCCTTCGCCAACTCCGTCACGCACTCCCGCTCACAGCGCCCCGGTGGCACGGTGGTCCGCCTGCTCTCCACCCCGATCGTCGTAGGGCACCAGGCCACCGTGCGCCTGTCGGTCATCGACGACGGACCCCTGAACGCACGCCCCCTGTGCCCGCCCGCGCGAAGCTCCATCGAAGAGTGGGAACAGGCCGAGTCCGGGCGCGGCCTCCTGCTCATCCACCAACTGGCGAGCGAATGGGGCACCCAGCGCTGGACCGATCCCACCTCACCGGCCGTGTCGGGCACGGTGCTGTGGGCGGAGTTCGCCTATCCCACGCCCGCCACCCCTACCGCTACCGCCGGCACCTCCACCACCTGCGCCTGCGGGGGTGGGCGATGAGCAACGCGACCATCCCCATGGACCTGCGCCGGGTCTTGGACGCTCCCCGAGGCCGACGTTTCAACCACACCCCACACCGCCCCGGGACCCGACCGACACTGACCGACACCCCCCACCAGAGGAACGAAACCGGCCCCGCATCACTCCCGCCGCTGGTCTCGCTGGGCCGCACCCCCAGGGAACGCGCACTCCTGGCCCAGATGCCCGACACCCCCGGACTGCGCCGCCGCCTCGAACGCGGGGACCTACCCGAATGGATGCGGGTCGCGGCCACTCGCAGGGCCGAGGAACCCGAACGGCCCCAACAGCTCCCTTGGTGGCACGACCAGGTACCCGACCCCGAGCCTCTCCCCGGACCGAAGCCGACCCCCACACTGACCTTCACGCCGACCCCCGTCCCGGAACCGGCCCGTGAACCCGCTGAGGAAGCCGAGCCCGCCCGTCCGCTACCGATCCCGCGCCCACGCCGGGAGTACGTGCCGCCGCCTCCGCTCCCTCGAAGGTCGGACCGCCCGCGCCGCCCGACGAGCCACCGCAG
>NZ_JBSHCT010000114.1:0-1034 GCF_053615935.1 Nocardiopsis sp. NPDC055879 | reverse complement strand
CCGCTCCCTTCCAGGGTGTCCCTGTACAGCTCCAGGGTCTGTCCGGGTGGGGTACTGCGGTCGTGTTCGGCGATCACCCCCAGGAAGGGTTGTTCGAGCCGCGCCAGGTCGGGCAGGGGGTCGTGGCCAGCCAGGCGGAAGGCGTCGGCGCCCACCACGTGGCGGGTCAGTCGCCCGCCCAGGTCGTCGAGCAGCCGGTCCGACACCCCCGCGTGGCGCAGCCGGACCTGGTTCATCCAGATCTGTGTGCGGTCCGGTGGCAGCGCGCTGGGCGCCGCCGCCACCACGAAGTCCACCTCCGCCGATCGCACCCCCGCCTCGATGACGGTCCAGCCGCCCTCGCTGTGGCCGTGCACCCCCACCAGGTCGGAACGGACGTCGGGGCGTTCGCGGAGCAACCGGACCCCGGCGACGGCGTCGTCGGCGAGGTCGGGCAGTGAGGCCTCGGAGAGGCCGTATCCGTCGGCCTCCCCCCTCTTGTCGTAGACCAGGGCGACCACGCCGGCCGCCGCGAAGACCTCGGCCACCGGCAGGTACGTCTCCATGGGCACGCCTGCGCCGGAGCCGGCGACGAGCACCACTCCGGGGTGTTCGTCCTCCGTGCCCTCCGGGGCGAGAACGGCCCCGCGCACGGTGCGCTCCCCCGCCGTGAACTCCACTGCCACCTGGCTCACCCCTGACGTCCCGCTCTCACGCTCCTCCCGTGGCGGAGCACCGGGTTCGTCGGGGGCGGCTCGGGCCGGGAGTGCCAGGAACACACCCAGGAGCAGTAACGGAAGGGGAAGCAGTGCCTCCAGGAGCACCGCTCGCTTTCGGGGGGCGGACATCGGGTCACCTCTCTCGGTTCGGGCATCGACCACGGTTCCCCATACACAGGGATCTGTGCACAAAAAACTGTGCACACCTTATTGTGCACACCCCTCGCCTCCGGTCAAGGGCTTGCACAGAAACCTGTGCACAACTACGTTGAGCCCCATGAGCCCAGCCTCGGAGCCCAGGACGATCGACGACCCGTCGGTCCTGAAATCACTCGC
>NZ_JBSHCT010000113.1:0-1054 GCF_053615935.1 Nocardiopsis sp. NPDC055879 | reverse complement strand
ACAGATCTCCGGAAAGCCTCGAATCCTGACCCCCGATAAGTCAATGTTCTAGGAAGTCAGGCCCTCAGGGGCTCTCAGAGTCCACCCGCCACCCCACAGGGGTCCGCCAACGTTATTCAGCGCAAGACCCAGAGCAGCGAAAACGCGATGGATACACCCACCGCTGTACCAACGGGGGCGCCTCACCGAAGCGGGTCACACCCCTCCACGCTCCCCAGGTCAGATCCCCAAGAGCCACCACCCACTCCCATCACTCTTCTTCCCGGGGTCAGCGTGCCGGCCCGACCGGTGGCCCAGGTCCGTGAGGAGGTCACCGGCCGGCTGTGGCGGGCGCTGGGCGATCTGATCGCCGCCACCCAGCAGACGAGCCTGGAGAAGATGCTCGTGGTCGGCCAGGACGAGCGCTCCTCGCTTCCTGGACCGGCTGCGCGCCAAGGGTTACCCGGTGCGAGAGGAGGACGTGGTGCACCTGTCGGCATTCGTGCGCACCCACATCAACGTGCACGGCCACGACTCGTTCCCGCCCCCGGACATGCCCGGCGGGCGCCGCCAGGACCGCCCACGGTCGGGCGGCCCCGGTGAGGCCGTGGCCGGTGCCGTGTCAGGGCGTGATGAGGACCTTCAGGCTCTTGCGGTCGTCCATGTCCTTGTAGCCGGCGGGCACGCCGGCCAGGTCGGTGGTGGCGTCGAAGACCCTACCCGGCTCGATGGTGCCGTCCAGGATGTCGGGCAGCAGCTCCTCGATGTAGGCGCGTACCGGGGCGGGCCCACCCGCCAGGCGGATGTTGTGCCGGAACAGGCTGGCGAAACCGATCGGCGCCTCCTCGTACTGCGGCACGCCCACCCGGCTGATCACACCGCCGGGGCGAACGACACCGACGGCCTGCTCATAGGCGGGCACGTGCCCGACCGCTTCGAGGACGGCGTGCGAGCCATGGCCCCCGGTGAGCTCACGGACCCGGGCGATGCCCTCCTGGCCACGCTCGGCGACCACGTCGGTGGCGCCGAACTCCCGGCCCAGGTCGGTGCGGGCCTGGTGGCGTCCCATGAGGAC
>NZ_JBSHCT010000112.1:0-1062 GCF_053615935.1 Nocardiopsis sp. NPDC055879 | reverse complement strand
ACCGGGAACACCCCGGTCGATAAAGCGATGGCGGGTGCCCGGGAGATAGCGGTGGAATTCTCCGAACGGGATATCCCGTTCGGGTGCGAAACCGAGGTGCTCGCCCAGTTTCGCCGGCTCAACCAGGAAACAGACCGGATCCGCTACGGGATGCTGCCCGCCCTGGCCCGCATGGAGGCCACCGGTGCCCTGTTGGAAGAGGGTGGCCAGCGCAGCATCCAGGCGTGGATCACCCACCAGTGGGGCACCTCCCCGGCCGAGGCCAAGAGCCTCGCCACCCTCGCCCGGGCGTTGTACAAGCAGCAGCTGCCGCTCGTGGAAGAAGCGTTCGGGAAACAGACTCTGTCTTTGGGTGAGGCGTGCGCGATCGCGACCTCCACCGAAAAGGCCACCACCGAGTGGGCGAAGGTCCTCGAAACGGCGGATGAGGAATTCCGTGCCCAGCGTCCTTCGGTGGAGGGGTTTCGGGCCCGGTTGGAATACGGGCTGATCGGCTTCAAGACCGAGTGCCCGCAGGCCTCGGTGCGCCAGTTGCGGGACGCGGCGAAATGGTTCGTCGCCCGCCTGGACCCGGATAAGGCCGACCGGGACTACGATGAAACGTTCAAGAACCGGGGCGCCCAATTCTCACCCACGTTCGAGTCCGGGTTTTTGCTGCGGATGTGGGGGCCGGGGGCCGACCACGAACTCATCCAGGCCGCCCTGCAGGCTTACACGGAGCCGTATGAGCCGGAGAACGCCGCGATGCCGAAGCATCAGCGCACCTATGACGCGATGATGCGCATCTTCGAGACCGCTCTGACCCACCGGGATTGCTCCAGCCTGAGCCGCCAACCGTTGGCCACGTTGAACATCACCGTCCCCCTGAAGCGCTTCCTGGGCGATGGGACGGCTGAGCCCGCCACCACCGAGGATGGTGTGGTCATCCCTGATCAGATGGTGGCCCGCCTGACCCCCCACAGCTGGCTGCGCCGGTTCGTGACCGACGAACAGGGCCGCACCTTGTTGGATGTGGGGCGCAAGCAGCGGTGCGCTCCGGATCCGGTGCGCCAGGCGGCCGGG
>NZ_JBSHCT010000111.1:0-1095 GCF_053615935.1 Nocardiopsis sp. NPDC055879 | reverse complement strand
CGTGGGAAGCGCCGACACCGTCATAGTGGGTCCGGTCCGACCAGAGGCGCCAGGCGTCGAGGGTGGTCCTCAACAACGCGTGCCCCTCCCCCGGAGAGACACGGCGTTCGCCGCGCAGGTAGTCCAGGGCGAACACCGCGGTCTCGCTCTCGGAGAGCTCCACCCTGAGCTCGGGGTCCTCTTCGTCGAGGAGGACGAGGGCGCGGTCTCCCGACAACAAGGGCCCGGACGCCTCCTTCAACGCTCCGTCCAGGTGTCGCCACGAGGCCGCGGAACGGCCGAAGTCGGGGCGGGCCTGGAGCCGGGAGCGCACGGACGTACTGCCCGAACGACATTCGATGATCCTGACCAGGAGACCCTCCCGCTACAGGCCCGTGCCCTGCGCCGAGGGACGCACCGCGAGTAGATCGTGACCGACCAGCGTGAGGTCCTCCCCCTCCCAACGGGTCTCCAGGACCAGGCTGTCCTCCACATAGGCACGACCGACGGGGCGTGCCCCCTGTATCTCCATCGTCCATCCGCCCCCGCGGTCGGGGTCCAGGATCCCCGCAGACGACCGCGCCGTCGTGTCCTTACACAGCGATCTGTTCGCGCAGCCCAATCAGCGGCCGGGTCGTCGCGGAGCGCCAGGCGGCCAATCCCCCTCGGCCATACCTACGGCAGACACATGACAGCCATACCTGGCGCTCCTGGGGTCCTCCCGAGCCTACAGACGGTCAGGAACGAACTCCCAGAAGAAAGGTAAGGACCACATGCGGGAGCGGATTCGGAACCGTGGAGTGGTCGTCGTCAGTGGCGTCGGTGCCGGGGTGGGCCGGGCAGTCGTGCGGGAGTTCGCCCGCCGCGAATACGCTCTCGCCCTGCTCTCCCGGGGCGTGGAGGGGTCGTCCCGCGCAGAGTGAGAGACCCGTGAGGCCGGGGTCCGGCGATCTCACGGCGAGTGGACGTGGCGGACGCCGGCCAGGTGCGTGAGGCCGTGGAATGGATCCAGGACACCTTGGGTCCCGTGGACGTGTGGGTGAACGCGGCGTTCGCATCCGTCATCGCCCCCTTCGGGGAGATCGAACCGAACGAATACCACCAGGTCACCGATGT
>NZ_JBSHCT010000110.1:0-1104 GCF_053615935.1 Nocardiopsis sp. NPDC055879 | reverse complement strand
GACGACGCACCCGACTTCGAGTCGCTCATGCAGCGCGCCGACGTCGCCATGTACGTGGCCAAGACCGACCGCACCGGGGTGGAGTCCTACGACCCGGGCAAGGACCGTAATTCCACCGCCCGCCTGAGCATGTACAGCGAGCTGCGGCGCGGGCTGGTCGACGGCGCCCTGGAGATGCGTTACCAGCCCAAGGTCGAACTGGCCGACGGTCGCGCCATCGGTCTGGAGGCTCTGGCTCGGTGGCGACACCCCTCCCAGGGGCTGCTCACCCCCGACGAGTTCCTGCCGATCGTCGAACACTCCAACCTGTTCAGGGCCTTCTCCGCCCAGGTCCTGGACATCACACTGGCCCGCGCGGCCGATTGGCACGCCGAGGGTCTCACCCTGCCGGTCTCGGTCAACCTGGGCGTGCGCGAACTCCTCGATCCCGAGCTGCCCGACACCGTCGCGGCGGCCCTGCGCGAATACGGGGTGCCCGCCGAACGCCTGGTCCTGGAGGTCGGTGAACAGTCCCTCATCAACGACCCGGAGGCCGCCACCGAGGCCGTGGAACGGCTCCGGGCACTCGGCGTGGGATTGGCCCTGGACGACTTCGGCACCGGACACTTCACCCTCGCCCAGCTCGCGGGGCTGCCCCTGGACGAGGTGAAGATCCACGAGTCGTTCACCACGCGTCTGGCCGAGGAGGCGTCTCGCGGGCACACCGTGGTGCGCGCCGCCATCACCCTGGTCCGAGCCCTGGGCATGCGCGCCACCGCCGAGGGCGTGAGCAGCGCGGAGTCGGCCGAGGCCGCCCTGGAGGCCGGTTGCCACTACGCCCAGGGGCACCACTTCGCCGAACCCATGCACCCCCGCGACGTGCTGCCCTGGTGGACCGCCCACACCACCCCGACCCCCACCGGACCCCAGTGACCGCCTGACCGATCATGAGGCGCTGAACGTTCCCGGTGCGGTGGCGGTCTCCTGCACGGCCGACGGTGAACCGGGTGTCATGGGACTCAGGTGAGGAGGAACGGGACCGTGACACGGGCGGGGGCCAATAGGATTGTGCTGATCACCCGTCCGCCGAAGAAACGGTTCTCAACTGATGACCGCCATCACCCG
>NZ_JBSHCT010000109.1:0-1129 GCF_053615935.1 Nocardiopsis sp. NPDC055879 | reverse complement strand
AGGAGGACCTGGACCTGGATGAGGTGGGCCGGCGCGGCTATCACTTCGAGCGCCTGGACCAACTGGCCCTGGAGCACCTGCTCGGCGTGCGCTGAACCGTTCCGTATCTCCATGTGAGCCCGTCACCGATCGATCAGTGGCGGGCTCGCGATGCCCGAAAGACCCACCCCCGACGTCACCAAGTCGACGTGCCATCTCGGCCAGGGAAAGGGAGGGTTCGTAGCCTTCCCGTTTCGCGTCGTCCGCGAGACGGTTGAGCCATCTCTCCTCTTCGGCCCACCCGTTGGTCTCACCGCCCCGCTGTTCATCCATGGATTCCCGCGACCACGGTCCTTCCGGTCAGTCGGTGCCGCCGTATGTGGTGTCGTAGACCTTTGCGAAGGCACGTGCCCGACGCAGGCCGCGTTTGTGGGCGGGGCCCATGAACACGGCGATCACCATGACGAACAGGCCTCCGGCGAGCATGACGACCGGCACCCAAGACGGACCACCCGAGAGGAACCGCAGGATCCCGTTGGCCACGTTGATCCCACCGACCAACAGGAACAGACCGACCAACAGCCCCGGCGAGACCCTGTTCTCCAGGATCCGATCGGCCTGGATCCTGGCGATCCGGTCCACGTCGGGGTGCCCCGAGAGCTCGCCCGAACGTTGTAGGGACCGGGCCTCGCGCACGTCGGCGGGTTCGGTGTCGGGCGGCAGGACCCGGCCACGTCGAACGGAGGCGGCAGCGGTGGCGGCGATGGTGACGACCAGTCCCACCGCGAGCGCGGTGAACAGGGCGACCACCAGGATCAGGGGCACCAGGCCGAAGCCTCCGCCGCCGACGACGAAGCCCGCGACCATGGCGAGCAGGAAGGTGACGCCTCCCCAGAGGCCGGCCCGGCGGCCGTAGCGGCGTGGGTCGTTCTGGGCTCGGATCTGGAAGCGGATCAGGGCGTCGGAGAGGGCGCGGGAAGTGGACATGGGGGGTGTCCCTGCTCATGGGCGCGCCCGGACCGAACACGGATGACCGTGTCACGGCCCCGGGCGTGCGTGACCGACCGTTGGAGGGCCGTGGTGGCCCCGAGGCGGCGGCCACGGGGCCTCGACGGGGTCGAGTGGCGGCTAGCCGGCCTGCCGTTTGGCC
>NZ_JBSHCT010000108.1:0-1131 GCF_053615935.1 Nocardiopsis sp. NPDC055879 | reverse complement strand
CACCAAGATGGGCGCCATGTCCCGTGGTGAGAAGCTCGTCCTGGCGGTGTTCGCCTTCGCGGCCCTGTCCTGGATCTTCGTCCCGATGATCGCCGACCTGGGTCCGGTCGCCGCCGTGGCTCCCTGGCTCGGTAACGTCACGGACGCGGGCGTCGCGATGACCGTCGCGGTCCTGCTCTTCCTGATCCCCGTGGACCGCAAGACCCCGCTGATGGACTGGGAGACGGCGGTCAAGCTGCCCTGGGGCGTGCTGCTCCTCTTCGGTGGCGGGCTGGCGATCTCCGCCCAGTTCACCGACTCCGGGTTGAGCGCCTGGGTCGGAGCCCAGGTCTCCTTCCTGTCCGGGGTGCCCACCTGGGTGCTGATCCTGGCGGTCAGCGCGCTGGTCCTGTTCCTCACCGAGCTCACCAGTAACACCGCGACGGCGGCGACGTTCCTGCCGATCATGGGCGGCGTGGCCATGGGTATGGACATCGACGTCCTCGCCCTGGTGGTCCCGGTCGCGCTCGCCGCCACCATGGCCTTCATGCTCCCGGTGGCGACCCCGCCGAACGCGATCGCCTTCGGTTCGGGCTACGTCAAGATCGGCGAGATGATCAAGGGCGGCGTCTGGCTCAACCTCGTGGCCCTGTTCCTCATCCTCGGCACCATGTACGGCCTGATGACCTGGGCACTGGGCATCTCGCTGTAGCCGTCGACCACGGATCGTTCGAAGCAGAGAGCGGGCGGTCCTTCCCCGGGTGGTGTTTCCTCCTCTCCCGGACACCACCCGGCACTCCCAGGGGCGCCCCCACCGGTACCGTCACCGTTCGACGGGGACCGGCGGGGGCGCCCTTCCCCATGCCCTCGGCTCTCCGTGCCCTCAGCGGTCGGTGTGTTCCCGTGCCCGAGGGCTTCGCTCGGGGCGACCGGCCAACAGGGAAACGCCCACCTGCGCCAGTGCGAGGGCGCCCACCAGCAACAGCACCGGTTCCCATACGCCCATGGCCTGTCCGAGCGTGCCCGCGGCCACGGGGCCGCCGGCGGCCAACAGGTAGCCCATGGACTGCGCCATCCCGGACAGGCGGATGGTCCTTCCGTGCGTGCCTCCACGGAGCGCGATGAGCGCCAGCGCCACCACGATGGCGCCAC
>NZ_JBSHCT010000107.1:0-1134 GCF_053615935.1 Nocardiopsis sp. NPDC055879 | reverse complement strand
CACGCCTGTGTCAGGGGAACGAAAGTTCACCCATGAATGCACCCCTCGTCTTGATTGTCGGGTTCCTGCAGATTCCCAGTCACTGAGATCACCTCCATGGAGAGCCCGTTGCACTGAAAGGCGCACGGCGGGTTCGGAGGGCGGGCCGTGGAAACCTGCCGTGAGCGATCACGGTAAGGCGCCACGGTCCGACCCTGCTGGAACGGTGTTACCGCTGGAAGAGGCTAGGATAATCATCACCCGCCGACAGCGAACCGTGTTGGTGCTGCCCCAGCGGACGATGCGCTTCCTTCAGGTTAAAACCCTCAGCATACATAAGTCTCGGATATACTCAAGAAGCCCAAGACATAACGCAAGCAAGAAAAAAGAGAAGCACAGTCATGAATATTATTCAATCCTGGCTTAAATCCAATAAATCTATCCAGATAGAGACCTTCCTAAACGAATGGTATGGCCCTCCAAAAAAACCAGCACCGAAAATCCAGAACAACGACACCCCCGAACCCCTGGTCCACTGGCACGAACTATCCCAAGCTTGGGATTCTGGCATAACACACCAAAATTACGCAATCCCACTAAATGAGCTCAAGCCAGAGAAGGGGAAGATTCCTTTCTGGTGCGAAAACCAAGGAAATTCGATGTGGGCGTTTGACCCCACCAGTCAGAACCAACTTGTCTATGAGCTTTCCAGGGATGATTCTTGGGAGAAAACATCAGTAGATATATCTACTTTTCTTCGGATATCTACCATCAACGAAGCAATCTACGGATCCCCTGCTCAAGAATTCATTGAAACCAGTGACCCATGGAATTTGTTTTTTCCTTTGGAAAACTTGCAACTCGAGGCACTTAACCTTGACTGGCCCCACCCCCAGTCAAGGACAATAATCGGACGCAGCTGGCTCGCGCTAGTCGACCCAGGGCGCATTCCTGGTACCTACGAGGTAACTCTCGCTGCCAAGCTCGATTCCACAATCAGAGACCTCCTCTCGAAGCCATAAAGGAGAATTAATTCAAAGAAATAAGTCCACTTTTCAATCAGTGAGGTGATCTCAGCGAGTTTGCTTCTCGATATTGGTCAGCGCCAACGCGGCTTGCACGATCATCCCGATCTTGGACGGGCTCATCGTGGTG
>NZ_JBSHCT010000106.1:0-1139 GCF_053615935.1 Nocardiopsis sp. NPDC055879 | reverse complement strand
TCCTCCGCCCACAGGTCGGCGAAACCGAGCATGTCCTTGGCCAGAATCAGCCTCAGGCCCTCGTCGATGAGGTCGGAGGCGTTCTTGAGCGGTGCTCCCATGGCATGCACCTTTCTTCCATTTGGACGGTACGGTACCGTCCCGACGTGACCTTACACGGGACGGTGCCGTATCGTCCACACGTATGATGAGGGCATGAACGACCACACCCGACGCACACCCACCGGGGCCGCCGTCCTGCGTCCCCACGTCACCTCGGCCATCTCCGAGGCCGTACTGGACGAACTCGCCGAGCGCGGATACGGACGCCTGTCGATGGAGGGAGTGGCCAAACGCGCCGGGACGGGAAAGAGCTCCCTGTACCGCAGGTGGTCGTCCAAACAAGGGATGGTCATCTCGGCTCTGACCGAATTCAGCGTGCCGCCGGCCGAGATCGCCGACACCGGGTCCTTCGAGGGCGACCTGCGCGCTACGTTGGAGGCGGTGTACGTGTGGCTCACCCATCCGCGGTTCGCGGCGATCCTGCCCGACCTGGCCGCCGAGGCGGGGCGCGATCCGGAGCTGGTCCAGGCGATCGAGAGCGCCATCGGCGTGCGTCGCCGCGCGCTCGGGGAGGCCACTCTGCGTCGGGCCATCGAGCGTGGGGAACTCCCCGAGGACACCCACGTGCCCCTGGCCCTGGACCTGATGGCCGCGCCCCTGTACTGGCGCTTGAACATTCTCCGGGCCGAGGTCGATCCCGACTACCTGAACGCCCTGGTCACGTACCTCCTTCGGGCCCTGAACGCCCGCTGATCACGAGGGCACCGAGTTCTGTGTCCTCTCCTCCCGGGAGGAGTGACCGTTCCTCAGTGGGACGTGGTGCCGACGGCGACGTGGTCGTCGTGGGCGCCGGGTCCCTCGATGGCCTCGACCACCTCGGTGACCAGATCTTCCAGGAGGGTGATCCCGGTGGCGTAGTCGGTGTTGTGGTCCGACATCACCGCGATCAGGTACTCGTGCTCGGGCCCGGCCACGTAACCGACGCTGTTCATGATCCACAGCCCCCCGTTGGACTCGCGTGGGGTCCACCCGTTCTTGAGTCCGACGGTGTCGCCGCCGGTGGCGACGGCCGACACACCCCACGCCTGGTCGGGACC
>NZ_JBSHCT010000105.1:0-1150 GCF_053615935.1 Nocardiopsis sp. NPDC055879 | reverse complement strand
TTGAGCCGGTTATGGGTCGAGCACAACACCTGCATGTTCTCGGCGCTGGTGGCCCCGCCGTGGGAGAAGGGGACGATGTGGTCGTACTGCGACCAGCTACGCGGCACATCACAACCCTCGTGCCACTCGCAGTAGGACTTCTTGAACCCCGCCGCTTGACGGACCGGATCCGGAGCGCACCGCTGCTTACGCCCCACATCCAGCAGGGTGCGGCCTTGTTCGTCGGTGAGGAACCGGCGCAACCAGCTGTGGGGGGTCAGGCGGGCCACCATCTGATCGGGCAACACCACACCATCCTCGGTGACGGCCGGCTCTGCGGTGCCGTCTCCGAGGAAGCGTTTGAGGGGGACGGTGATGTTGAGGGTCGCCAACGGTTGGCGGCTCAGGCTGGAGCAATCCCGATGGATCAGAGCGGTCTCGAAGATCCGCATCATCGCGTCATAAGTGCGCTGATGCTTCGGCATCGCCGCGTTCTCCGGCCCATACGGCTGCGTGTAAGCCTGCAGAGCGGCCTGGATCAGCTCGTTATCGGCCCCCGGCCCCCACATCCGCAACAGAAACCCGGACTCGAACGTGGGCGAGAACTGGGCGCCCCGGTTCTCGAACGTTTCGTCGTAGTCCCGGTCGGCTTTATCGGGGTCCAGGCGGGCGACGAACCATTTCGCCGCGTCCCGCAACTGGCGCACCGAAGCCTGCGGGCACTCGGCCTTGAAACCGATCAACCCGAGTTCCAACCGGGCCCGAAACCCCTCCACCGAAGGACGCTGGGCACGGAATTCCTCATCCGCCGTTTCCAGGACTTTCGCCCACTCACCCACAGCCTTTTCGGTGGAGGTCGCGATGGCGCACGCCTCACCCAGCGACAAGACCTCACCTTGGAAGGCTTCTTCCACCAAGGGCAGTTGCTGCTTGTACAAAGCGCGGGCGAGGGTGGCGAGGCTCTTGGCCTCGGCCGGGGAGGTCCCCCACTGGTGGGTGATCCACGCCTGGATACTGCGCTGGCCGCCCTCTTCCAACAGGGCACCGGTGGCCTCCATACGGGCCAGGGCGGGCAGCATCCCGTAGCGGATCCGGTCTGTTTCCTGGTTGAGCCGGCGAAACTGTGCGAGCACATCGCCCTCGCACCCGAACGGGATATCCCGGCCGGAGA
>NZ_JBSHCT010000104.1:0-1164 GCF_053615935.1 Nocardiopsis sp. NPDC055879 | reverse complement strand
CACTCATCCTCGACAAGGCGATGGACGTTCTCTAGAGGGATCTCCCCATCATCCGTCGTATCCAGGTAATTCTCGCCGCCGTCCTGCCGGTTCACGTTGATCGAAGACAATGGAGTCAAGTTGTCTGTGCAGACATCCATTTCTCCTTCGTTCAGGTCTGCGCGAGCTTCACCGATCTGTTCCGCCGGCGCATTGACCGATGGCTCTTCGGAAGATGAGAGCCCGGAGGAAGCAACGTTGAGAAACGTACTGAGAATGCCGACGATCACTCCGAAGACACCAAAGGCAGCGAGGGTTCCACAGCCGAAGACGGCGGTGGCGGCCTTCCAGCCGTGTAGACCCTTCTTCACCGGCTCCTTGCGCTTTGATTCTTCTTCGGTCTTCGTATCCGACAAGGTTAAGCCTGCGCTTCCAGCTGAGCCTTCACTTCGGGGTGCTCAAGCGGACGGGTGAATCCCAAGATGTCCGCACGATTGGGGTCATCGTACTCGCGCACCGCGATCGGTCCACAGTTGGTGCACCAGGCCTCGACCATCAGTCCATCGCCGACCACCATTCCAACGTGACCGGGCCCTGGTGGCTCTCCCGACCGCGTGACATCAAAGAAGACCAGGTCACCGGGTTGTTCCTCCCCTGCCGACACTTCTGGACCGAAGGTCCACTGGTCTTGGGAAACCCGAGGAACAGTCACCCCGATGCTCTCGTAGGCCTTCATCATCAAACCGGAACAGTCGAAGCCGTTCGGTCCCGTCCCACCCCAGACATACGGATTCCCTCGTTTGTCCAGGGCCCAATCGACGACGGCCTGAGTCAGCTCGTCCGGGGCGCTGCCGATCGGCGCACCATCCTGATCCACCTGGCAGAGCACCGCCGTACGAACGGAGTCGGTGGAGTTGAAGTCACCTTCCGCGTAGCGGTCGGCCCACTCCAACACATCGTCCACGTACCACCAGGCATGGTTGTAGCCGTAGATGGCCTGGCGGACGTCATCCTCGATCCCGTGGGCGATGAGGTAGTCGGCAGAGGCCGGGATCGCGTCGGCGGGGTCGTACACATTGGCGACCCCGTCATCGTTTCCATCCAGGCCATAACCCTGTTCCGGGCGTTCCTCCACAGCCTGGATCGGCTCACCGCCCCAACTGTTCCCGGCGGCAGAACCATCCA
>NZ_JBSHCT010000103.1:0-1180 GCF_053615935.1 Nocardiopsis sp. NPDC055879 | reverse complement strand
CCTGTTCGCCCAGCAGGGAGCCGACCTGGGTGTGCAGGGGCGTCATGACCTGCGTCAGGGCGAAGACGACACTGATCAGGATCAACGGCGTACGCAGCGGTTCGTCACCGGCGACCGCGCCGACCAGCATGCCGACCGCCACGACGAACACGGCGGGAAGGATCCCCTGGACCAGGATCAGCGCCCACCACGCCACGGTGAGCCAACGATGCGATCGCCACAGTGTGGCGAAGAAGAGCAGGTTCTTGGCAGGGGTCGACACCCTGGGACACCGACCTTGGGGTGAGGGGGCGGGAGCTCGGCGAAGTGGAGCCTACGGCGGCCCCGAACGGAGTATCAATCGATTTTCCCCGCCCCGCACGATCGACTGTATGAGATACTCGAAACAGCACACATTGCTGCATGAACTGCGGCATGTTGGGAGGCATGACGATGACTCAAACCCCGAGGAAGTCCGTCCCGGTCGACCCTGACACCCAACAGATCATTCGGGCCGCCCGGACCCCTGACTCACGGGAACACGCCGCCCTTATGAGCATGCTCGAAGACTCCGTGGACGAGGGACGGTCGAATCTGTCGGAGGCCGCGACCCTGTCCGTCCTGCTCGAACTGGGTAAACAGGCACTGAGGGAAAAGGTGCTGGAGACCGAGTACCGGGCGATCGCCGCGGAACAGAACGAGGAGGACCGGGCTGTGCGCGCCGCGTTGCGTCGCCGACGTCGCTTGTCCCCCAGGGCCGCTGAATGAGGGGCCTGACCCCTGTACGGGGCCGTGTCTACTGGATCTACCTGGACACCGGTGAGCAGGAGGAGCGGAAGCCGTTCCTCGTGGTGTCCAACAATCAGCGCAACGCCAATCTCGGTGACTGTCTGGCTGTACGCCTGACGACCTCTCGTAAGGAACCGAGAACCACGCACATCCCGTTGGGGCCGGCGGATCTTCCGCTGCGGGGGTTCGTGTTGTGCGACGAGATCACCCATGTGTTCAACGACGAGCTTCTTGAGGATGTGGGAGCCCTGAGCCATGCGACCATGACCTCGGTCGCCAAAGGCCTCAAAGCCGCGTTGGCCCTCTAACGGTTCTTTCGGAGAGGGGGCGCCTCCGAGTCCCGTGTTCGGTGCGCCCCCTCGGACTACTTTCCGAACCCGGCGGCCAACCCACCGAGCAACTGTCTGCGGCC
>NZ_JBSHCT010000102.1:0-1195 GCF_053615935.1 Nocardiopsis sp. NPDC055879 | reverse complement strand
ACCCGACTCCTGCTGGAACTCCACCGCTCCCGCACCGAGGCCCCCACCTGACCGGGAAGACCGGACCGCTCAGACTCCGGCGCGCAGGGTGTCCACGATCGGAGTGGTGGGTCGGCCGATCAACTTGGCGAGCAGGCCCGGCTCGGCCTGCAGCTCACCCTCGCGGGTGGCGACCTCCAGCCCCGCGACGAACTCCACGGTGCCCTCGTCCATGCCGGCGCCGGTGAGCACCGCCCTGAACCCCTCGTCGCCCAGGTCACGGTAGGCCACCTCGCGGCCCAGCACCTCGCCGATGGCCGCCGCCAGGTCGGCGTAGGTCCAGGCCCGGTCACCGACCAGCTCATGCACGGCGCCGGCGTGCGCGGCGGGGTCGAGCAGGACCACGGCGGCGGCCTCGGCGTAGTCGCGGCGCGAGGCGCTGGACACGCGTCCCTCACCCGCGCTGCCGACCACGGCGCCGTTCTCGCGTGCCTGCTCCAGCCGGTCGACGTAGACCTCGCTGTAGAAGCCGTTGCGCAGCAGGGTGTGGGGCAGACCGGACTCGGCGAGGATCTCCTCGGTCGCCTTGTGTTCGGGGGCCAGCGACAGCGTGCTCCGGTCGGCCCGAAGGACGCTGGTGTAGGCGATATGGCCGACACCGGTCTCCTTGGCGGCCTCGATGGCGTTGCGGTGCTGGGAGGTGCGCTTGCCGACCTCGCTGCCGGAGACCAGCAGGAGGGTGTGGGCCCCGGCGAAGGCGGCGCGCAGGGAGGCGGGGTCCTCGAAGTCGGCGCGCGCGGTGGAGACACCGAGCTCGGCCAGGTCGGCCAGCTTGGTGGTGTCACGGCCGGTCGCGGTGATCTCACCTGCGGGCAGGCCGCGCTCCAGGAGGGATTCGACGACGAGGCGGCCCAGGTGGCCGGTGGCACCGGTGACGACGACGGACATGCTGTTCCTCGGTTCTGTGACGGTGGTGGACGGTGTGTTCCGTCGATCGACAACGACACCGGCCGACACCACATTCCTTGGGTGGGGTACGCACCTTTTGGTAAGTTGGTGCCATGAGTCGAACGGAAACCGAAGAAGAGTCGGCGGGCCGGCGCGCGCTCCCCCTGATCGGGAGCCCCATCCTGAGCAGCGACTGTCCCTCCCGCACCCTGATCCGCGACGTCACCGGCAAGTGGGGGCTACTGGTCCTGGTCGCCCTGTCCGAGGG
>NZ_JBSHCT010000101.1:0-1195 GCF_053615935.1 Nocardiopsis sp. NPDC055879 | reverse complement strand
GAGACCTTGCCGGGAACTTGGAAACCTCATCGCGGACAAGCCCTGACCTTGCACGGACCTTGTCGAGGCATGTCCGCTTTCAGATCACTTGTGTATATGCGATTTGTCGTCGCTTCTGGCCTTCGGAGGAAGAGGTTCCAGACCCGGAGCAACGGCGCTCTGCGAAGCGAACAAGACAGCACTTTCTAAGGCATGAGGGGTAGACGGCGACGATAGCTACGTCGCTCCGTCACCTTCAGTCACCTTAACCACACATGTGTCCGCACCGCAGGCGATTGAAGAAAGAAGTCCCACAGGTCCCTATACGGCTGTTTGGCCCCTTACGTACTGGAACCACTTGATCTTCGAACGCACCTGCTCCAGATAGGGGTTCGGCGTTCGTTCGAGGTGTCCCACCGCCTCGACCCAGTACGCCAACGCACCCGCAGGGTCACCCTCCAAGCTGCTGAGGTCCCCCAAACGCGAGCAGCACATCCCCTCATTCTGATGCGCGACCGCTAGGGAGGCGGCTTCCCTGGCGTCCTGGTACATCACTTTGGCTTCGGAACGCCGCCATTGCGCCAACCGCACATCCCCGAAGGCTCGCAGAAGGGGTGACCTCGGGAGGGTGAGGCCATGCCGCTCGGACAATTCGAGACCGTTCGACAAGATCCGCTCGGCCTCGGATGTCCTGCCCAGACCCAACAAGGCGGTCCCCACTCCGACCATGCTCCTGATCATCCCCGTGACGTCGCCGGCGGACCAGAACCCCCTCTGGGCCGACCGGAAGCTGTCATAGGCGTCCCCATGCCTGCCCAGGTAGCTTTCCAAAAGTCCCCGGTTGTGCTGGGTACCCGCGATACCGAGGGCGTCACCGTGGGTCCGGAACACCCGCATGCAGCGCTCGTTCAATGCCCGCGCTTCTCTGTGACGGCCCTTCGCGAAGTGCATTTGGAAGAGATTCATCCCCACACGCGTCGCCATGTGCTCATCCCCCGACTCCTGATAGAGCTGTTGGGAGACGAGGAAGTGGCTTGAGGCGCTGTGGTGCCTTCCGGTCTCGCTCTGACTCAGCGCGAGATGGTTGTAGACCTTCGCGATGCCCCTTTGGTCCCCCAAGGCCTGGAACTCGTCGAGAGAGGCCCTGTACTCGGAGATCGCTCGCAGGTGATCATCCTGGTCGGCGTGGAGAAGACCGACCTGGTCCCGGGCATAC
>NZ_JBSHCT010000100.1:0-1200 GCF_053615935.1 Nocardiopsis sp. NPDC055879 | reverse complement strand
GGCCGGCTGCTGGCCACCCTGGAACCGGGTCAAGAGGTGGAACGACCCGACGACGTGGTCCGCCTGCTCGGCGAGGACGTCGTCGCCGGTCTTCCTGAGACCTACTGGTGGGTGGAGACCCGTGCCCGTCCCGACGAACAGGGCCGTGAGGTCGCGCACCGATTCTCCGACAGGCTCGCGCTGCGACTCGGCGGGGCGGTGTGGACTTCGGGCAGCGCCGACTTCGACCTGTGGGAGGAACCCGAACATCCGACCACCGAACGGACCGCCGAGCGGGCGCTCTTGGTCGCCCAGGACCGGGCCGTGGTCCCGCTCTCCTCCTGGCTCAGCGACGCGGTGGCCACACACGGACGGGACAAAACGCTGCAGGTGCTCACCCCCGCCACCACACGGCTCACCTACGGAGCCCGCACCTTTCTGGCCGGCCCTTTGGGACGCTGGGTCGTTCAGGGCGACGATGGTGGACACTTCGACGGCCTCACCGGGTTGGCCGTGCACTGGGACGAGACCTACGGTTTCCGGCCGGTCAAGGAACCGGTCGGGCCGAACTGGACCGAGAAGCACCCCGACGCGGCACCGGTCTCCGGGTTCCTCGCCGGCTTCGCCGAAACATCGGGGACTCACCTGGTGGTGGATGTGTCCGTTCTGCACCCAGACCCTTTCACCCCGGAGTTGGGTCGGGCCACGCAGATCATCACCGAGCACTTGGCCGGAGCGAAACCATCGGTCTGGGGCCCGCACGAGCCCGCGCTCTTGGCCTGGGATCGTGCGCGGATCATCGAAGCGGCTCTTCGCCGCAGGCCCCGACCATGGATTCTGTACCTGTCCGGACCACTGGGGCGAGAACCCGCGTTCTCAGGACAGTTCCGTCTCTCTTGGCGTGGAAGGCAGGTCCTGGAGCGGATTTCGGTGGTCATCGGGTTCGAGAACGAGAACACGGTGCCTTTCGAGGAACTCCCCACCCTGGTGGAGACCTTGGCAGGGGCGGGGCTTTTGGAGGCGCTACGTGTGCGCCGGCTTCCCGGTCGCTCCGACCTCACCTACGAACCGGTATGGACGGGACCCGCCGTTCCGGTCGGGCTCGCGATAGGACCTGACCACCTGCTCCGTATCGGGTCTGGCGCCGCCCAGGCCGGACCCATTCCGGGTGTGCTCCTTGGGGAGGGTGACAAGCAGGCGGTTTGGTATCCGGTGTTGGCG
>NZ_JBSHCT010000099.1:0-1223 GCF_053615935.1 Nocardiopsis sp. NPDC055879 | reverse complement strand
CCGGAGGGTGGTCAGCGGCAGCACCATGAACGCGCTCCTGTACGTGTACGCGACGGGGTGAGCCGAAACCCATTGGTGTCCGGCCCCAGGCCTTCCTTAGGTTGCTGTCCCATGGACACCTCCACTCCGCGGGACTGGCTCACGACCAACCGTGCCAACTGGGACGAACGCGTCCCCCTGCACGTCGCGGGCGACTTCTACGACCTGGACGGTTTTCGCGCCGGGGACGAGGCACTGCGCGCCTTCGAGTTGGCCGAGGTCGGCGACGTCACCGGCAGGTCCCTGCTGCACCTGCAGTGCCACATCGGACTGGACACCCTCTCGTGGGCACGGCACGGGGCACGGCGGGTGGTGGGGCTGGACTTCTCCGGGCCGGCGGTCGAGGCGGCCCGCGACATCGCCGCGCAGATCGGGCTGTCGCGGGAACGGGCGAGCTTCGTCGAGTCCGACGTGTACGCCGCCGCCGACGCGGTGCCGGAGGAGTCGTACGACATCGTCTACACGGGTGTGGGCGCGCTCTGTTGGCTGCCCGACATCCGAAGGTGGGCCCAGGTCGCCGCTTCGCTGGTGAGGCCCGGCGGATTCCTGTACCTGGCCGAGTTCCATCCGATCACCGACACCCTCGACGACGAGACCGGAACGAAGGTCGTCCACGACTACTTCGCCCGAGAGGCCAAGGTGTACGAGGCCCCAGGGACGTACGCGGACCTGGAGGCCAGGACCGAGAACAACCGTGCCGTCGAGTGGCGGCACCCGATCGGGGACGTGGTGTCGGCACTGGCGGCCGAGGGGCTGCGGCTGGAGTTCCTGCACGAACACGACGTGTCGCTCTTCCCACGGTTCGGCTCCTTCCAGCGCGACGACAAGGGTTACTATCGCTTCCCCGAGAGTTCACCGAGAATTCCCCTGATGTACTCCCTGCGTGCGAGCAGGCCCGCGCGTTAGGGGACCGGTGCCGCAAGGGTCCGGAGTGGGTGCAAGATCGACAAAAGGGCCTATTGGTACCGGGTTCGGGGGGTTCGGGAGAAGAATTTTCAGGAACTTCCCGCGCATGCGGGAACGGGTTGGAAACGCTGTGAACTGTGCGAACGCCGGGGGTCTCCAGTTAAGTGAGGGACCGAACCCTCACCTATTGGGTTGTTTCGCTTCCCGAGTGCTCCGGTTGATGGCAAAATGACCAGCTGAGGGAGCCTCCCGGTCGGATTCGTCCATGGACCGCCGTG
>NZ_JBSHCT010000098.1:0-1252 GCF_053615935.1 Nocardiopsis sp. NPDC055879 | reverse complement strand
CGACCGGGCGGGTCTGCTGGACTCGTACCGGCGCCTGGCGCGGCTGGCCGGGATGGCGCTGGGCAGCCCGGGGGCAAGGAGTGGAACCTCCTCATCACTCCAGGTCACGACATGTGGGCTTCGACGGCACCCCGAGAGGACGAGGGAATCGGGTGACGAAGGCCACTACGAGGGAGCGGCGGTGGGGGCAGGGGCCGACACTCAGGTATCCGACGTCGGTGCGACGAACGTTCCCCGCTGGGGCAACGTCACCACCAGCCCTTCATCACGAAGGAGCGCGATTGCGCGGCGGGCGGTCTCCCGAGCGATCCCATAGTCAGCGACCATCGCCGCTTCCGAGGGAAGCGGATCTCGTGGTTTGAGCTTGCCAGCTTGAATCTGTTCACGGAGTTGGTGTGCCACCTGCATGTACAGAGGCGTGGGATCGAATCGGTCGACATGCATGCTTGCGACGTTAGGTACATGGCGCACAGCCTGCATATGGCAGACGTGCTAGACGACCTAGACAAGACAGACGTATAGTGAGGCCTTGACCTGATCATGAAAGTGGCCCGGCGGTGCGCCAACACCCCGGGCCCGGACAAGCGAAACCTTAGGAGCGCTTGCCATGCCATACGTTACTGCCTTGCTGTCCCTACTCATCCGGCTGTCGCGGCCCACACGAGGAGCGCACACCACCGCCTTCGGGTACCTGCGTGAACTGGGTGGCGAGATGAGCCGTCGTCGCTCTCGCCGAGTCCGCCGCTACGTGCTCGCCCCGGTCGACCACGCCGCCGCGCACTCCCCTGGTCCCGAACCGCTGCCGCCCACTCCTTCGGTTCCCACTCCCCCGGTCCCGGCACCTCGGCGACCGATCGAGGACGCTTCCCTGCGAGTGGAGATCGTTCGGGGCCCTTACCGGGCCTGGGAGAACCGGCGAGCTCTCCTACAGGAGGTGCCCGCATGATGCGCGCCAGCGATGCCCTCGCCGACCGGCTCACCCGCCTGCTCAACGAATCCGACCTGCCCGCCGACGCCGTCACTCGACTCATCTCGGCGGACGCGGTCTTCGGACGCCTCGACCATCTCCTTCGCTCCGGCGATGACCTGCCCGCGCCTTGGGGTATCCGGCTCGGTGGCGGGGGCGTGGAGTGCATGGAGGTGACCGAGCATTACGACGCGCTCTCCGAAGCCCTCCGGGAGACCGGTGGAGACGCCGCCTGCTGGCGGGCGCTCTGCCGCGCCCGAGACCGCTGGGGGATGCTGCGCACCG
>NZ_JBSHCT010000097.1:0-1260 GCF_053615935.1 Nocardiopsis sp. NPDC055879 | reverse complement strand
ACCAGTTCGGTGAAGCGGGTGCTGAAGGTGCCCAGGGAGGTGCAGCCCACGGCGAAGCACACGTCGGTGACCGACATGTCGCCGCGGCGCAGGAGTGCTTTGGCGCGTTCGATACGGCGGGTCATCAGGTGGCTGTAGGGGGGTTCTCATCTGTTCGTGTGCGCGGTCACATGAGTGTGCGTGTACGTCCCTGAGTGAATTCATCGAACCACTCCTGTCGTGAAGGGCGCCGGAGCCGGATCCGAGCGGTGCGCCCCCACCCCTGGTCGGAGGAGTTTCCCTGTTCGTGCCACATCCGCCCCGGGGTGTGGCTAGCGTTGGATTCGAACACGGGAACCGAACATGGCCAGGGGGTGAGGAGCGCGTGGCAGGCACCCATCAACGGGGGGTGCGATCGATCGCGGTCCCTTACCCAGTCCCGGGACCGACCGGTGTGGCCGTGCGCACCCGCCTCAAGCACCTGACCGTTCAGGACGAGAAGGTGCTGCGGCTGGTCGGCGCGCACCTGGGCTCGTTGGCCGCCACCGATCTCAAGGCCCGCTGTGCTGACGGGTTGGACCAGGACAGCGCCTCGTGGGCGGAGCGTAAACGCCGACTGACCCCGGAGTGCTCCTCCCGGTGGGCGGGGGCGATCACCAAGGCCACCCACGACCAGTGGGCCCTGGCCCGGCGTGGCCAAGCCGCGCACCTGCGCTCTTTGGAATCCGGGATCGCCACGCTCCGGTCCCGGTTGCCGTTGCCGGTCGGGTCCAAGGGCACCGGAAAGAGGCCGGGCGGCTACCGATCCCGGCAGCAGTGGCACGCCAAGTCCCGGCGTCTGGCCACCTTGCAGGAGCGGCTCGCTGCGGTGCGGGCCGACTTCGAGGCAGGGAAAGTCTCCGTGGTGCGTGGTGGTAAGGACGTGGCCCGCAACCGTCACCATCTCGCCGATGCTCGGTTGAGCGAGTCCCAGTGGCGTGAGCGATGGGAAGCCCGGCGGTGGTTCCTCCAGGCCGATGGGGAGTCGGGGAAGCGGTTCGGGAACGAGACGATCCGTATCACTCCGCAGGGTGAGGTGTCGATCAGGCTCCCGGCGCCGCTCAAGGAATGGGCGAACGCCCCGCATGGTCGGTACCGGCTCTCGGGAACGGCCGTTTTCGCGCACCGGGGCCGGGAGTGGGCCGATCGGGTGGCGGCGAATCGGGCGGTGGCCTACCGGGTGCACCTGGATGTGGACCGTGGGCGCTGGTACATCACCGCCTCATGGCAGATCGCGGTGCC
>NZ_JBSHCT010000096.1:0-1310 GCF_053615935.1 Nocardiopsis sp. NPDC055879 | reverse complement strand
TGAAGTTGCTTCGGTTCGGTGGACACCTGTGAACTGGGATTTTACGCGGTTTCAGCCAGTTCAGCGGAGTCATTCCGGGCCCGCTCAGTGTGGCGACGTTCATACTCGACCGGGCTGAGCCGACCATTCGCCGAATGCCGACGCCACGGATTGTAGAACCCCTCGATATAGGAGAACACCTCCCGCTGCGCCTCCATCCGGGTGAGGAAGCGGGTGCGGTCGATCAGCTCGGTCTCCAATGACGCGAAGAAGCTCTCGGTGACGGCGTTGTCGAAACACGACCCGGTCCGCCCGGTCGAAGGGCTGACCCCGGCCTCCTCGCACCGCCGACCGAACGCCAAACTCGTGTACTGAGAGCCCTTGTCCGAATGATGGACCAGGCCCGCCTCCGGACGTCGGGCACCGATCGCCATGGTCAACGCGTCACAGACCAGCTCGGCACGCATATGAGCGGCCATCGCCCAACCCACGATCTTTCGAGAGAACAGGTCCATGACCACCGCGAGGTAGAGCCACCCCTGGTCGGTGGGCACGTAGGTGATATCGGCCGTCCATTTCAGGTTCGGGGCCGGGGCGGTGAAGTCACGGCCCACCAGATCCGGGGGTGTGGTGGCCATCCGGTCTTGGACGGTCAGGCTTTTGCGGCCGGTGCGGCGGTGCACCCCCACCAGACCTTCGCGCCGCATGAGCCGGTTGATGCGGTTGCGGCCCGCCCGCAGCCCATCGAGTTCGGCCAGGTCGGCCTGGATCCGGGGGGCTCCGTAGGTGCCGCGGGACTGCTCGTGGTGGTAGCGGATCCGCTGAGTCAGTTCTTGGTCGGAGCGCTCGCGTGGCCCAAGGCCGCGTTCGGATCGGTGCACGTGCTGGTAGTAGCCCTGCCGCGACACACCGAGCAGCCGGGTCATACGGGAGACGGAGTGGTGCGCCTTTTCTTCGTCGATCAGCCGGTGGATCACCTGCTGGTCTCCCGGACGAAGAAAGCCGTGGCCTTACGCAGGATCTCGCGTTCCTCGCGCAGCTGAGCGTTCTCCCGCCGCAACCGGGCCAGTTCGGACTTGTCATCGCTGGTCATGCCGGGTTGTTTGCCGGTGTCGATACGTTCCTGGCGGATCCAGTTGCGGATGGTCTGCTCGGAGGGTTCGAACTCGGCCGCAAGTTGTTCGGCGCTGCGTCCGATACGAGCCAGCGACAGGATTTGCTCGCGGTACTCCTGCGGGTAGGCCGGTCGGGTCCTAGGCATCTTGAATCTCCTCATTCAGTAGCAAACTATCCGAAAGTGGACATCTGTCTACCGAACCGAAGCAAGATCA
>NZ_JBSHCT010000095.1:0-1355 GCF_053615935.1 Nocardiopsis sp. NPDC055879 | reverse complement strand
TAGCGCACGAGCAGGTGGACGTGATCGCGTTCGCCGTTGAACTCGACCAACTCGGTTTCGAAGTCGGCACAGACGGCTCGCATGATCTCTTCGCAGCGCGTAAGGATCACGTCGGTGAACGGGCCGGGCCGGTATCTGGGTGTGAGGACCAAGTGGGCATGGAGGGTGTGGACGACCGTTCGTCCCCTGCGGATTTCGGGGTTCGGCTCCCATCGAGGGGACATGGATCTTATGGTCGTACCCATGAAGATCGTCGTGCAGGTCAAACTCTTGACGGAGGCCGACCAGGCCGCCGCACTGCGTTCCACCCTGCGCGCGGTCAACGACTTGGCCACCTGGGTTTCTGAGGTGGCATTCGTCAACGACGTGCCGCGTGAGTACGAGCTGCGCAAGCACACCTACGCCCACCTCAAAGAACAGGGTTTGGGCGCGCAGGCTGCGCAACACGTCATCAAGAAGGTGCGCGACGCCTACACCACCTTGAAGGCCAACATCCGAGCTGGGAACCTCGGCAAGGAAGGCTCCAAACGTCGCCGTAAGGCGGAGTCCAAGCCCATCGTGTTCCGGTGCGAGGCCGCCCAACCCTACGACGACCGGTGCCTGTCCTGGCGGTACGACCAGCGGACCGTGTCCATCTGGACCACGTCCGGGCGGCTCAAAAATATCCGCTACGTATGCTCCGCTGAGGCGCTCAAGACGCTCCAGGCGTACCGGCAGGGCGAATCCGACCTGATCGAGCGCGACGGCGTGTTCTACCTCGTCGCCACCTGCGAGGTTCCCGAGGCCGAGCAGTACGAGCCGGACGGCTTCATCGGCGTCGATCTCGGCATGGCCAACATTGCCACTACGTCCACCGGCTACCAGGTCGCCGGGCGCGGTCTCAACCGGTACCGTAAGCGTCAGCTCGCCTTGCGGGCCAAGCTCCAGAAGAAGCGCACCAAGTCCGCCAAGCGTCGGCTGAAGGAGCGTTCCCGCCGCGAACAGCGGCACGTCAAGAACACCAATCACATCATCGCCAAGATGATCGTGACCGAGGCTGAACGCACCGGGCGCGGCCTGGCCCTGGAAGAACTCCAGGGCATCCGCACCCGGGTACGGCTCCGCAAGCCCCAACGGGTCGCACTCCACTGCTGGGCCTTCGCCCAGCTCGCGGACTTCATCGTCTATAAGGCCAAGCGGGCCGGTGTGCCCCTGGTCTTCGTTGATCCCGCCTACACCTCGCAGACGTGCGCCGAGTGCGGCCACGTCGACAAGCGCAACCGCCTCGACCAGGGGCTTTTCATCTGTCGGGGGTGTGGGGTCGTTGCCCACGCCGATCGGAATGCTTCCCACAACATCGCCACTCGTGGCGAGAG
>NZ_JBSHCT010000094.1:0-1359 GCF_053615935.1 Nocardiopsis sp. NPDC055879 | reverse complement strand
GGCCTGTAAAAGACTCCTTAGAAAGGAGGTGATCCAGCCGCACCTTCCGGTACGGCTACCTTGTTACGACTTCGTCCCAATCGCCAGCCCCACCTTCACTCATTCCCTCCCACAAGGGGTTAGGCCACAAGTTTCGGGTGTTGCCGACTTTCATGACGTGACGGGCGGTGTGTACAAGGCCCGGGAACGTATTCACCGCGGCGTTGCTGATCCGCGATTACTAGCGACTCCACCTTCATGGGGTCGAGTTGCAGACCCCAATCCGAACTGAGACCGGCTTTAAGGGATTCGCTCCACCTTACGGTCTCGCACGCCCATTGTACCGGCCATTGTAGCATGTTTGCAGCCCAAGACATAAGGGGCATGATGACTTGACGTCGTCCCCACCTTCCTCCGAGTTGACCCCGGCAGTCTCCCATGAGTCCCCACCATTACGTGCTGGCAACATGGAACAAGGGTTGCGCTCGTTGCGGGACTTAACCCAACATCTCACGACACGAGCTGACGACAGCCATGCACCACCTGTCACCCACCAACTAAATGACCCTGTATCTCTACAGGTCCACGGGTGATGTCAAACCTTGGTAAGGTTCTTCGCGTTGCGTCGAATTAAGCAACATGCTCCGCCGCTTGTGCGGGCCCCCGTCAATTCCTTTGAGTTTTAGCCTTGCGGCCGTACTCCCCAGGCGGGGCGCTTAATGCGTTAGCTACGGCGCGGAAACCGTGGAAAGTCCCCACACCTAGCGCCCAACGTTTACGGCATGGACTACCAGGGTATCTAATCCTGTTCGCTCCCCATGCTTTCGCTCCTCAGCGTCAGGTAAGGCCCAGAGACCCGCCTTCGCCACCGGTGTTCCTCCTGATATCTGCGCATTTCACCGCTACACCAGGAATTCCAGTCTCCCCTACCTACCTCTAGCGTGCCCGTATCCACTGCAGAACCGGAGTTAAGCCCCGGTCTTTCACAGCAGACGCGACACGCCGCCTACGAGCTCTTTACGCCCAATAATTCCGGACAACGCTCGGACCCTACGTATTACCGCGGCTGCTGGCACGTAGTTAGCCGGTCCTTATTCCCCACCTACCGTCAACCCCACGAGAACGTGGAGCCTGCGTTAGTGGTAAAAGAGGTTTACAACCCGAAGGCCGTCATCCCCCACGCGGCGTCGCTGCATCAGGCTTTCGCCCATTGTGCAATATTCCCCACTGCTGCCTCCCGCAGGAGTCTGGGCCGTGTCTCAGTCCCAGTGTGGCCGGTCGCCCTCTCAGGCCGGCTACCCGTAATCGCCTTGGTAGGCCTTTACCCCACCAACAAGCTGATAGGCCGCGAGCCCATCCCCAACCGAAAAAACTTTCCAC
>NZ_JBSHCT010000093.1:0-1363 GCF_053615935.1 Nocardiopsis sp. NPDC055879 | reverse complement strand
CTGATCGAGCGCGGGGAGGAGCCGTTTCAAGGACACTCGGCCTTGCCTGGTGGAAGAGTCCGAAGACGGGAGACCCTCGACCAAGGTGCTCGGCGCGAACTCTTGGAGGAGACCGGGGTCGACGGCTCCCGGCTCCACCTGGAACAGCTCGGTGCCTACGGTGATCCCGACCGTGATCCGCGGGGGAGGGTCGTCACCATCGCCTATCTGGCCTTGGGGGCGGACCTGCCCGAGGCGGTGGGGGGAAGCGACGCGGCGCATGCCCGTTGGGTGCCGGTGGAGGAGCTCATCGCGATGTCCACCCCCTTGGCCTTCGACCACGTCCGCATCCTCGATGACGCTCTGGAACGTGTTCGGGAGAAGTTGGAGTACACCACCGTCGCCACGGTCTTCTGCCCCGAACCGTTCACGCTCAGCGAGTTGCGGGCGGTCTACGAGGTGATCTGGGGGCGTGAACTGGATCCCAGTAACTTCCGACGAAAGGTCACCAAGGCGGAGGGTTTCGTGGACCCCATGGGAGAGCAGCGCGCCCAGCCGGCGGGTCGGCCGGCGGCCCTGTACCGCAAAGGCGGATCCTCGCTGCTCACGCCACCGCTGTTGCGGTCGGCCTCGTGAACGTGGAGGGTCAGCCCGCGCGACCCGGTCGCGCGGGCTGAAAGGACGAACGAATCCGAACCGGTGAAGTTGCTCGACGCTACGTCCCCATGCCATCTTCAACGCGTTCGAGCTCAGCTAGGGCGGAAATCTTGTCCTCAGTGGTGGTGGCGAGAGGATGCCGCTCGCCTCTGACGAAGGCGGCACGATCCTGTTCGACCGTGGTTTCCACGGGGGCATCTGCTCGGGTGCTCCCTTCGACCACTGGGGACAACACGCGGGCCGACACCCTCAACACTTGTGAACGTGCCGAAGTCGATCGGTTCTGTTTTCCGGGCGAACACGAAAGCCAGGAGAGGAACGCCCCTCCATCGTGGGCCCTCACCGGGCCGTTGGTGACCACGAAGACGGGAAAGGCTTCTCCCCACCAAAGAACCACAGGAAGAGGCAGCTATGCCCTGACCGGGAGGATGGGGTGACTCGCCGGTGTTGGCAGATGCAAGACCACGCACACGCTGGGGTCGCTACGGGCGATGACCAGCAGATCGCTGAGCTGCGTCTGGTCGTGGGGACCGCCGAGGAGGTCTGGGGCTGGATCGCCGCACCCGGGCGCCGACGTGTGCTCCGGACCATTTTCTGTCCGTCAACCGGGCCGGGATCGAACCGGCCGACCGCTGAAGCCGCCATCGCCGAGCGGGAGACGAGCACGGCACCGGCCGGTGGCCCGAGAGGGTGCCTATGGGCTACCTTGATCGGCAGTGACACGGGG
>NZ_JBSHCT010000092.1:0-1406 GCF_053615935.1 Nocardiopsis sp. NPDC055879 | reverse complement strand
GAGCTTCTGGTTCCGCCGGTTTTGTGCTGCCCAGAGGTTGATGGTGAGGCGCCTGGGGTCGGGAGTCTTGGGGTTGTTGGGCGTTGTGTGGGTGGGTTCTCCCTCCTTCCCCGCCGCGTGATTGTTGCCGCCCGCACCGCACGCGTCAAGGCAATGTTGAGTGCTCTGACAGCGGGGCTGGTGGCCTTGACCCGTACGGCACGGGCGGCGGTTTGGCGGCTATCGGGGAAGGGGGAGAGTGGTCGGGGTTCCCAACGGCCCTGTGGGCCTGCGGCCCACTCCGGCCGCAAGCGGCCGGATCCCTTCCCCTCCGCCTGGTGTCCTCGTGGGGCGCGTCGCCACTACGTGACGGGCCCGGTTACGAAGTACCCGCTACAGGTGGGGCACGGGGCCGGGCGCGTCCCAGCGGTAGCCGGCACCGATAGTCAAGACCACACCGAGGCCCACAGCAGGCCCGGGTGCCGGCGGGCCGGTAGCAGTGGTGGGAGCAGCCCCACCCGGCACCGTGCCCGTGGTGGGTAGCCCCGGCACCCTGTAGTGGGGTGGCAGTGGCGCCGGTACTCGCAGTAGGTCCGGTGTCGGTAGGTGTGCTGTCGACACCCCGACGGGGGCCACTCTGTCCCCGGGATATGGCTCTGGGTGGGGGGTTCGCGGTGTTTCTGCCCCTGGGCATGCTGATATCCCCACAGGGCACGGGCCCTTGGGGTCTGACACCCAGATCGGGTGGTCTCTCCGGGGTGATGTTCCACCTGGTGGAAACGCGTGGTGGAAACGGGGGTTGGTGGTTAGAAGGCGGTGGCTGGGGCTGGCTCCCCTTCCCCATCCCCGGACCCGCTGTCCTTTCCCGCTTCCTGGCGGTTCTGGGCGTGGTGGTGTTCCCAGATCTGCCGATTCATCTTCGCCTGCAACCGGTGCTTGAGCCGGTTGTGGGTCGAGCAGAGCACCTGCATGTTGTCGGCGCTGGTGGCCCCGCCGTGGGAGAAGGGGATGATGTGGTCGTACTGTGACCAGCTACGGGGCACGTCGCAGCCCTGGTGCCATTGGCAGGTGAACTCTTTGAACCCGGCCGCTTGGCGGACCGGGTCGGGGGCGCATCGCTGCTTTCGCCCCACGTCCAGCAGGGTTTGACCTTCTTCGTCGGTCACGAACCTGCGCAGCCAGCTGTTGGGGACCAGGCGGGACACCATCTGGTCGGGGATGACCACACCGTCCTCCGTGACGGCGGGTTCAGCGGTTTCGTCTCCGAGGAAGCGTTTGAGGGGGACGGTGATGTTGAGGGTCGCCAACGGTTGGCGGCTCAGGCTGGAGCAGCCCCGGTGGGTCAGAGCGGTCTCGAAGATCCGCATCATCGCGTCATAGACCCGCTGATGCTTCGGCATCGCCGCGTTCTCCGGCCCATACGGCTC
>NZ_JBSHCT010000091.1:0-1419 GCF_053615935.1 Nocardiopsis sp. NPDC055879 | reverse complement strand
GCCTTAAGAATGGGTGTGTGGTCCAAGGGGGCCGGGTGAGGCTGATGAGAAGGTGCCGCCCATGGCTTCGCGGGGCATAGCCGCCCGGCTCCCTGGTCACTCCAACCTCTGATTGAGAGCTGCGACCCATCGCTTCGTTAAGGCTTCGATGGTGGGGTGCTCCACGGACCACGAAGGAACCCCTCGTGTATGGAGCAGGTGGAACAGGTTGAGCACTCATCAGCGGATCTGGGTCGGTATCGACGCAGGTAAGGGCCACCACTGGGCGGTGGCCGTCGACGCGGACGGCAACAAGCTGCTGTCGCGCAAGGTCGTCAACGACGAGGCCGAGATCCTCGACCTGATCGCCGACGTGTGCGGCCTGGCTGATGAGCTGCGGTGGGCGGTGGATATCTCCAGCCGTCCCTCCGCGTTGCTCCTGGCCCTGCTGCTCGGGCACGGCCAGGAGGTGGTCTACATCCCCGGGCGAACGGTCAACCGCATGTCCGGGGCTTTCGCCGGCGACCACAAGACCGACGCCAAGGACGCCCAGACCATCGCCGAGACCGCTCGGATGCGGTCGGATTTCCGACCGCTGGAACTGGCCCCGGACCTGGTGGGCGAACTGGCGTTGCTGACCTCCCATCGGGCGAACATGACCGGCGACCGGGTGAAGATGATCAACCGGTTGCGTGAGCTGCTGGTCGGGATCTGCCCGGCCCTGGAACGCGCCTTCGAGTACCGCAAGCGTCCCGGTCTGGTGCTGGTGAGCGGGTACTGCACGCCCGCTGGCCTGCGCCGCATGGGCGTGGGGCGGCTGACGGCGTGGTTGGCCAAACGCGAGGTCCGCAACGCTTCCTACTTCGCGGAGAAGGCGGTGGAGGCGGCCAAGGCACAGACCACGTCGTTGCCGGGTGAGAAGCGGGCCGCCGCGCTGGCATCGGATCTGGCCCAGCAGATCCTGGACCTGGACGAGCGGATCAAGAAGATCGACCGGGAGATCGCCGAGGTCCTGGGCCAGGACGAGCGCAGCGCGATCATCCAGTCCATGCCGGGCATGGGGCCGTTGCTGACCGCGGAGTTGATCGCCTTCGCTGGAGACCTGTCCGGGTACAAGGACGCTGGCCACCTGGCTTCGCACGCGGGCATCGCCCCGGTCGCGCGGGACTCGGGCAAGAGGACCAACAACAACCGCAGGCCCCGGCACTACAACCGCCGGTTGTGCCGTCTGTTCTACCTGTCGGCGCAGTCGGCGCTGCTCAGGCCGGGGGCCTCTCAGGAGTACTACCGGCGCAAGCGGGCTGAGGGGATGCTGCATCCTCAGGCGGTGTTGTGCCTGGCCAGACAGCGAATCAACGTGCTTTGGGCGATGTTGCGGGACGGGCGCCCCTACGCCCGTCCCATCCCGTCGGTGGCTTGACTCAGACATTGAGATGCCCC
>NZ_JBSHCT010000090.1:0-1423 GCF_053615935.1 Nocardiopsis sp. NPDC055879 | reverse complement strand
GAACCGAACGGATCGGCGACGAAACGCTCCGCCGTCAACCCCGAACGCCCCCAATACCCCCGCGCCACACCCGCACCACCCACGTACAGCTCGCCGACCACTCCCCCGGGCACGGGGCGCAGACCACGGTCCAGCACACGTAGCCGGGTGCCCTGGACCGGTCGGCCGATGGGCGGGCTGCCGCCCGTGGCCAGGGGGTCGCTCAGGGAGGCGGCGATGGTGATCTCGGTGGGCCCGTAGGCGTTGACCATGCGTCGGCCGGGCGCCCACCGGTTCACGAGCTCGGCCGGGCACGCCTCCGCACCGACGACCAGGACCCGAAGGTCGGGATAGTCCCCGGCGGGTACCGAGGCGAGCACGGACGGCGGGATGATCGTGAGCCCGACGCGGTACCGGAGCAGGGTCCGCGCCAGGTCCTCACCGACCAGCGGGCCGGGCGGGGGCACCACGAGGGCGGCACCCGCGCCGAAGGCCATCAGGACCTCCATCACCGAGGCGTCGAAGCTGGACGAGGCGAGCTGCAGGACCCGGAAGTCGGGCCGGGTGCCGAACCGCTCGGCCATGGAGGCGGCCAGTTCGCCCGTGCCCCGGTGGGTGACCATGGTGCCCTTGGGCGTACCGGTCGACCCCGAGGTGTAGATGAGGTAGGCGAGGTCGTCCGGCTCCGGCGGGACGGGGACGGTCGCCCCCTCGGGCAGCGGGCGGCGGGTCAGGGCGTCCAGGGTGAGACGGATCGGCCCACTGTCGTCGGTTCCGGCGATTCCGGCAGCGGCTCCGGCCTGGTGGTCCGACTCCGTGAGCAGGACGCGCACACCGGAGTCCGCGATGACGAAGGCCTGTCGTTCGACGGGATAGGCGGGGTCGATGGGCAGGTAGGCGCCGCCCGCCTTCATCACCGCCAGGAGCGCGACGATCAGGTCCGGTCCACGCTCCAGGCTCACGCCCACCGTGGTCCCGCGGGTGACGCCCAGGGCGTGCAGGCGCAGGGCGAGGTCGTCGGTGCGCGCGTCGACCTCGGCGTAGGTCCACTCCTGGTCGGCGCCGACCAGGGCGGTGGCCCCGGGGCTGCGGTGCGCCTGCTCGGTGAACACCTCGACGAAGGTGCGACCGGCCCGCGCGGACCCGCCGTCGCCCCAGCGGGTGAGCTCCTCGTGTTCCGCGCCGGTCAGGAGCGGCAGGGCGCCGACGGCGCGGTCGGGCCGCTCCACCAGTGCACGCAGGTGGAAGGCGAAGCGGTCGGCCAGCCGGTCGGCGTTGACGGTGTCGAAGGCGTCGGGATCGTAGCGCAGCTGGACCTCGACGCGCTCACCGTCGTAGGCGACGAGGGTGAGCGGGTAGTTGGTGGCCTCGTTGGCGGTGACGTCGACGATCTCCAGGCCGTGTTCGGCGGCCGAGTCCTGGTCCACCGGGTAGTTCTCGAACA
>NZ_JBSHCT010000089.1:0-1427 GCF_053615935.1 Nocardiopsis sp. NPDC055879 | reverse complement strand
GGGGTGGCGGGTGGACTCTGAGAGCCCCTGAGGCCCTGACTTCCTAGAACATTGACTTATCGGGGGTCAGGATTCGAGGCTTTCCGGAGATCTGTTTCGTTACCATAGATGCGTAACGTTATTGAGTAACGTTACAAACCAAACGTTTCAAAGAGGGGAAAGGTGAACCTCGCCCCGGACCCCTCCTCGGGCCGAAAAAGTAGGCCTGTGGATAATCCGATCGGAGGCCTCGCGGCGGCGCATACTGCCCCTATGTGCCACCATCAGGCCTTCCTGGCTCCCCTTTTGGCCCCCGCCCCCGGCGATCTGCACCTGCTCACCCTCAGAATCCGCCCCAGGGTGAGCACCGTATTGCGGCGCCTGAGCACACGCGTGGTGATCGAGGACCCCACCGTGATCACCGAACTTCGACGGGCGGTGTCCGGTCACGAACGCGTGGGGGTACTACTGCGCACCTTCACCACCGCCATCGGACACGTTCGGCCCGACGGGCGACCCGTTCCACGCAAACACCTGTGCGGTTGGTGGGTGCACGCCGGCCGGTTCCACCCCCTGGAGCGGGCCGAGTTGGTGCGGTCGGTGTGCGTGGACACGCGCACCGACCGGTTGCTGCCACCCGAACAAGGGGTGGAGTACGCGCCCGCCTGGCCCGTGCGCCCACCCGCGACCATCAAGGACGCTCCACCATCCACCGGATGAGGACGTCACTCCCTTGACCTTCTGATACGTGGTTCGGGTTCGGTGGCTGCGCACCCCGTGTCCGGGGGGTGGAGCCGGGGCGCCGCTAACCGGCCTGGTTGAAGCGGAGCATGTTGCCGGCCGGATCGCGGAAGGCACAGTCGCGTACCCCGTAGGGCTGGTCCATGGGCTCCTGCAGCACCTCCCCGCCGGCGGAGCTGATGCGTTCGAAGGTGGCGTCGACGTCGTCGGTGGTGAAGATGACCCCGCGCAGCAACCCCTTGGCCAAGAGCTCGGCCAGGGCGAGCCGGTCCTGTTCGGAGGCGCCCGGGTCGGCCAGGGGTGGTTCGAGCACGATGCTGGTGTCAGGTTGGTCGGGAGAGCCGACCGTGACCCAACGCATCCCTTCGAAGGAGACGTCGTTGCGCACCTGGAGTCCCAGGACGTCGCGGTAGAAGGCCAGGGCCTTGTCGTGGTCGTCGACGGCGATGAAGCAGGTGGAGAGTGTGATGTTCATGGACTCGATGCTAGGAGTGGGGGCCGGTTCGGGCTTCTCTTTTCCTGATCGGTCGTGTGCCGGTCTTGGCCAGGCACGCGGGGATGGGCGCGCCACTTTCGTGGTCCTGGGCGCGGTAGGTGCTGGGGCTGAGACCGACCAGTTCGGTGAAGCGGGTGCTGAAGGTGCCCAGGGAGGTGCAGCCCACGGCGAAGCACACGTCGGTGACCGACATGTCGCCGCGGCGCAGGAG
>NZ_JBSHCT010000088.1:0-1490 GCF_053615935.1 Nocardiopsis sp. NPDC055879 | reverse complement strand
CGCGCTCCGCATGGGATCTGACACGCTCCGCCTCATCCGGATCGAGGCTGACGCGGATTCTGACCTTTGCCATGGCACGATCGTAGGACTCGCGTTACTCCATGTCTCGACGTAACCGGTCCACAGGCCTCATCCGCTCAGTGCTTGAAGTGGATGAACAGGCGACCAAGATACTTGGGACGATTCACTTAAGCAAAACCGCAGGTCAGACACGGAAAAGCCCCGCTCCCAGTAAGGGAGCGGGGCTCTGTGGTGCTATGCCTCGCGGGCGACGTCCTCCGCCGCTAGGGCAAGCGCCCTCGCGTCCGCGATCTTGTCTTGGGCGGCTTCCAGGGACAACGCCCCTGCGAAGTGCATATCCCAGATCAGCGACTCATGTAGGTCAAGCATCTCCGCCATGGGGTCCGCGTGGTGCTGTTCGATACGCGCCCTCCAAAACACATAGTCGGCCACGTACTCGGGGTCGTCTGGCAGGATTGCGGGGTCGACAACGTCGTCGACGAAGTCGGGCATGTCGTCGGCGTTCACCGCGCCACCTCCCACGGTTCCGGCAGTGCCGCACCTGCGCGGAGGACGGTGTCCAACGCTTCCCAGGTGTGTACAGCGGCTCGGAGAGTGGTGAACGGCATGACGCGGTACCCGCCGCCGGGCGGGGTTGTGTCAAGCGATTCTGTGAGCGCGGAGTGCAGCGGCGTCGTGTCGATGCCGGAAAGCAACGGGTCGACACGCGGCGAGACCCACCGGGACGGCAACGTGCCGCCCGTCGAAAGCAGGGTGTCCAGGGTTTCCCACACCGTGGCCGCCTTGGCCAACGTCTCCGCCGCGTCGCGGGGAAGGCCAGGAGTGGCCAGAAGGCCGGCTAGCTGAGCCACACACGCGCTGACCACGAATGGCTCCGCGTGCTCCGTGTGGACGCCCGTGTGGCCGGACGGCAGGATGCAGCGGGAGGACGTGCATTCCGCGTCACTCAGGTTGTGCGCGTCTACTTCCTCCGGCGTCATCTCACGGGTACGCCCCGGCGACCCTTCGTAGTCGCCCCGGTAGTCGCGGCACATGCCCGCGTGTCCGGCAGGCTTCACACAGTTCTTCGGCAGGTCTGCCCCGGCCTTGAACGGGTGCCATCGGGTGAGAGTGCAGCGGTTCACGCCGTCACCGCCACGGCGGAGACACGGGAGACGTCCATAGCCACAGCAACGCCCAACCGTTGCCGGTCCGCGTATGCGTGCGCCTGCGCGCGTTCCCAAGCTGCGTAGCCCGGTCGCACAAGGTTCGCAGGTGGGAGCGGGTGCCGGACACCTGCGATCGGAGCAACTGCCGACATGGCCGTTCGCGGAAGCGTGGGGAGCGCGTCGACCGGCCTACGCGGCGCGGGGATGACCGGCGTGGGGGCGAGGGCGACGAACGGCCGCACACGACGGGAGCGCCTGCGCTTCAACTCCGCGAGGACGCCAGCCACGCGGCCATACGGCGAGGCGTGGACCGCGTAGGAC
>NZ_JBSHCT010000087.1:0-1531 GCF_053615935.1 Nocardiopsis sp. NPDC055879 | reverse complement strand
AAGCTCACCCCGCCCTGGCACGCCCACCACCTCGGTGACCTCCTGGAGAACCGTGCGGAGGTGCGGGAGATCCCCGCCCTGGGTCACATGGGTCCGCTGGAGGCCCCGGACGTCCTCGCCGCGATCGTCGACAAGCTCGCCGTCGAGCTCCCCTCGCCCCGCTGAGGTTTCGGCCTGTCCCGCCCCCTCAGGCGGGCAGGTCGGCCTCCGCCAAAATGGTCTCCAACCCCTCGATCCCGTAGTTGTCGACGATGAGGATCTCCGGTTCTTCGAGCAACCAGGAACGCTGTTCGTAGATCATCATCCGGTTGACCGGGGAAAGCGAGTCGACGCAGGTCCCGGGCCCGAACGCGTACGAGGCGTTCTGTTCTCCGACCTCGACCGTCGTGTGTTCGAACTCCTCCAGGTCCTCGCCTTCCCGCCACTCCCTCAGCTCCGCCCAATCCAGGCAGGCACCCGGATCGGTCCCCGGGTGGAATCGTTCCTGAACTCCGTCGGTCCCCACGAGGGGCTGCCACGCTTCGCCCCCGTAAGCGATTCCACCCGGTCCGAGCACCTGGACGTGGTGACACTCGTGCAGCTCCGTCGGAAGCCCCCAGGACCAGTCGACCTCCTCGCATCCCTCCTGGCCACCGGGGTAGAGGAGCAGCCACTCCTCGATGACCCGTTCCTCTTCGACCGAGAAGTTCCCGAACTCCTCCTCGAACGTCATGGCCGTCCAGCCCTCGGGGAGGGTGAGCGTCATGCCCCGGAACTCCACCCGTTCCAGATCCGGTTCGGTCGCGGGGTCGGAGGCGGCGACGGTCTCCTCTGACCACCCTGGGAGGATCGGCTGATCGGAGTACATCCGCCCACCGACCCAAGCACCCGTGACGACGGTGACGGCCAAGGTCGAGGCGACAACGGAGGCGGTGACCTTGCCCATCCCGGCGACCGTGCCCGCGCCGAAGGCCTTGGCGGTTACCGCTCCCGCTCCGCCCCCGGCCAGGGGCGCCGACCCCGACAGCAGCGTCACCGAACCGGCGGCGACCCACCGACCTGCACCCCGAACCACCGGGAACCCGGCCCACACCCGCCCCAGAAGCGCGCGCAAACGTTCGCGCGAACCCTCGCCCGGTGCGCCGGCACCGGCCAGGTCGAGCAGCTTCGTGAACGCCTCCACGGCGCTGGGTCGTTCGATCGGATTCCGGGACAGCGCCGCCGAGACCAACGGCAGCAGCTCCTCGGGGACACCATCCAGATCGGGCTCGCCGGCGCGGGTACGGGCGATGAGCGTGGCGGTGTCCCCCTTACCGAAGGGACCGTGCCCGGTCGCGGCATAGACGACCAACCCTCCCCAGGCGAACACGTCGACGGCGAGGGTGTCCCGCCCACCCGCCAAACGCTCGGGGGCGACCCAGCCGGGGGTGCCGAAGAGTCCCTTCTCGGGGGCGTGGTCGTCGGTGGCCCTGGCGATACCGAAGTCCAGGACCTTGGGCCCGGTCGGGGACAGGATCACGTTGGCCGGCTTGAGGTCACGATGCATGACACC
>NZ_JBSHCT010000086.1:0-1533 GCF_053615935.1 Nocardiopsis sp. NPDC055879 | reverse complement strand
GCATCACTACCTCCCACAGTCGAAGCAGACCTCTGCGTGCACCCCTCGCCCGCAGCCGGACACAGCAGGCACGGTGACCTTGGTAGCCATCTCGTCACACCCTGCTAACTTCGATGATGCACCGAGATTTAACTCGATGCAACACTCTTTATGAAAATCTCATGGAGAGAGTTGCAGAAAGTTGTAGCTGCTTCCGCCCATGCGAGACACTGAAAGCCAAGGCCCCAAGCCCTTACGGAGAGGCGGAACCCGGTGTCGGTAGGCAGCCCGATGGTCGCCAGGCTCGGCCTGGCCAACTTCCTGAAAGAGGCACGTGGCAAGCGTTCCTCCGCCGAAGCCGCTGCGGTCGCCGGGTTCAGCAAAGCCACCTTGTCGCGAGTGGAACGAGGGGAGAGCACCATCTCCCCAGGGGACGCACGTCTCCTCATGTCGCACTACGGCGTGGCAGCAGACATGATCGAGTCGTTGGCGGACCTGGCCTACGCGGCCAAACAGCCGGGCTGGTGGCAGCGCTACAAGTCAGCGCTGCCCGACTGGTTCAGCCTGTTCGTCGGGGTCGAGACTGCGGCGCACCGGATCCGCACCTACGAACCCGAGTGGATCCCCGGCATCCTCCAGACCCCCGAGTACTCACGATCCCTTATAGAAAAGGACATCAGGGTTCCCGACGAAGAAAACGAGATCCAAGAGGCGGTCAACCTTCGCCAGCGGAGGCAAGAGAAACTGACCGGTGATGAACCCACTGCGATCCAAGCGGTGATCAATGAGTCCGCCCTTTACCGACAGGTCGCCGGCCCCGAAGCTCTCCGTCAACAGCTGGACTTCCTACTCACCATGGCGCGCAGAGACAACATCGATCTCAAGGTTCTCCCCTTCGCGAACGGTGCACACGCGGCCGGCTATGGATCCTTCGTGCTACTCGACTACACGGTGGTCGGCAAGGATTACGCCTTGGCCTATGTCGAATACTCGGGTGGTGCCATCTACCTCGAATCCGAGGAAGAGGTCTCACTGCACAGCCGTATGTTCAACAGTGTCTGGCAGGACGCAGCATCCGATTCCCACACTGAAGACCTGATCACGAGCGCTCTTCAGCGAATCGACCGGTAGATCCAGCAATAAAATGGATGGTGACATGAAGTCCTTTGAAACCCCCGCAGTGATGACATGGCACGTCTCCACCTACACCGGTGGCCAGGGCAACTGTGTCGAGGTCGCCGAAGGACAGCGCGTCCTGATCCGCGACACCAAGAACCGTGAACACGGCCACCTCACCTTCGCCCCCCAGGAATGGTCCGGCCTCCTGCACACTCTTCAGCGCTGAAACCAACGGGTATCTCGGCAATGACCGAGATACCCGACCCTCCTTGAGGTGGCCCATGCAATGGCACAAGAGCAGCTACAGCACCAACGGCGGAGAGTGCATCGAAGTAGCCGAGGGACCGAGCGTCCTGGTTCGCGACACCAAGAACCGCGAACACGGCCACCTCACCTTCGACCGCCACGAATGGTCCGGCCTGTTGAACACTCTTC
>NZ_JBSHCT010000085.1:0-1534 GCF_053615935.1 Nocardiopsis sp. NPDC055879 | reverse complement strand
GCAGCGGAGCCCGGTATTGGGTGCTGGTTCTCCCCTGAGTTATCCACAGGCGGGAGAGTTCGGGGTGGTGAACCGTTCCGCCCACGTGATCCCATTGATCTTGGGGGAGCCGCTGGTTTCGCCGGCTTTGTGCTGCTCGGGGTGGGTGGGTGTGGTGGGGGTGGGGTGTGGGGTGCCTCAGGTTTTTGGTTCTTGGGGTTGGTGGGGGTGCTCGGGTGGTTGGTGGGGCGCCTCAGGTTTCTGGCTCTGGGGGTTGTTGGGCGTTGCTCGGGTGGTTCTCCCTCCTTCCCCGCCGCGTGATTGTTGCCGCCCGCACCGCACGCGTCAAGGCGATGTTGAGTTACTCATCAGCGGGGCTGGTGGCCTTGACCCGTACGGCACGGGCGGCGGTTTGGCGGCTATCGGGGAAGGGGGGAGAGTGGTTGAGGTCCCAAGGGCCCTGTGGGCCTGCGGCCCACTCCGGCCGCAGACGGCCGGATCCCTTCCCTTCCGCCTGGTGTCCTCGTGGGCCGCGCCGCCACTACGTGACGGGTGAGGTAACGAAGGGCCCGCTACAGGTGAGGCTCAGGGCGAGTCGCGTCCCAGCGGTAGCCGGCTCTGGCGGTGGGAAAGTCGCGGGAAAAAGGGGTTGTGGATAACCCAGAATGGCCACCCCATCTATGGTAGGCGCATTCGTCGACTCGGAAATAGGTTGAATATACCAGCCAGTAAGTCTGCCCTTCTTGGGGGTGTTCGCATATAATCAGAGTATGAGTTTTCCTCCCAGCACACCACGCCCGACCGGGAACACCCCGGTCGATCAGGCGATGGCGGGTGCGCGGGAGTTGGCGGTGGAATTCTCCGGCCGGGATGTCCCGTTCGGGTGCGAAGCCGATGTGCTCGCCCAGTTCGGCCGCCTCAACCAGGAAACAGACCGGATCCGCTATGGGATGCTGCCCGCCCTGGCCCGGATGGAGGCCACCGGTGCCCTGTTGGAAGAGGGTGGCCAGCGCAGCATCCAGGCGTGGATCACTCACCAGTGGGGCACCTCTCCGGCTGAGGCCCGCGATCTCGCCATCCTCGCCCGGGCGTTGTACAAGCAGCAGTTGCCGCTCGTGGAAGAAGCCTTCCAGGCCAGCGCCCTGTCGTTGGGTGAAGCGTGCGCGATCGCGACCTCCACGAAAAAGGAGGAATTCCGTGCCCAGCGTCCTTCGGTGGAGGGTTTTCGGGCCCGGTTGGAATTCGGGCTGATCGGTTTCAAGGCCGAGCGTCCGCAAGTGTCGGTGCGCCAGTTGCGGGACGCGGCGAAATGGTTCGTGGCCCGCTTGGACCCGGATAAGGCCGACCGGGACTATGACGAAACGTTCGAGAAGCGGGGCGCGCAGTTCTCCCCGACTTTCGAGTCCGGGTTCCTGTTGCGGATGTGGGGTCCGGGGGCCGACAACGAGCTCATCCAGGCCGCCCTGGAGGCGTACACCCAGCCGTACGGTCCCGATAATGCCGCCACCCCGAAGCATCAGCGGGTCTATGACGCAATGATGCGCATCTTCGAGAC
>NZ_JBSHCT010000084.1:0-1571 GCF_053615935.1 Nocardiopsis sp. NPDC055879 | reverse complement strand
ACTGCCCGTGGTGGGGGTGACACCGGTAGGGCGAGCGGTCGTAGTAGGGGCCGGTGTCGGCACCTGTGCTGCCCACACCCCCAACGGGAGCCACTCCGTGCCCGGAATGTGGCTCTGGGCGGGGGGTTCGGGGTGGGGGCATGCTGATATCCCCACAGGGCACGGGCCCTTGGGGTCTGACACCCAACCGGGGGTGTTCTCGCGGGGGTGGTGTTCCACCTGGCGGAAACGGGTGGCGGAAGCGGATGGTGGTGGTTAGAGGACAGTGGCTGGGGCTGGCTCCCCCTCCCCATCCCCGGACCCGGCTTCCTTTCCCGCTTCCTGGCGGTTCTGGGCGTGGTGGTGTTCCCAGATCTGCCGATTCACCTTCGCCTGCAACCGGTGCTTGAGCCGGTTATGGGTCGAGCACAAGATCTGCATGTTGTCCGCACTCGTGGCCCCGCCGTGGGAGAACGGAACGATGTGGTCGTACTGCGACCAACTACGCGGCACATCACAACCCTCGTGCCACTCACAGTAGGGCTTCTTGAACCCCGCCGCCTGGCGCACCGGATCCGGAGCACACCGCTGCTTACGCCCCACATCCAACAGAGTCCGACCCTGGGCGTCGGTCACGAACCGACGCAACCAACTCTCGGGGGCCAGGCGGGCCACCATCTGATCGGGCAACACCACACCATCCTCGGTGGTGGCCGGCTCAGTCGACCCATCACCGAGGAAGCGCTTCAGCGGCACGGTGATGTTGAGGGTCGCCAACGGCTGGCGGCTCAGGCTGGAGCAACCCCGGTGGCCCAGAGCGGTCTCGAAGATCCGCATCATCGCGTCATAGGTGCGCTGGTGCTTCGGCACGGCGGCGTTCTCCGGCCCATACGGCTCGGTGTAAGCCTCCAGGGCGGCCTGGATCAGCTCGTTATCGGCCCCCGGCCCCCACATCCGTAGCAGGAACCCACCCTCGAACGTGGGCGAGAACTGGGCGCCCCGGTTCTCGAACGTTTCATCGTAGTCCCGGTCGGCTTTGTCGGGGTCCAGGCGGGCGACGAACCATTTCGCCGCGTCCCGCAACTGGCGCACCGAAGCCTGCGGGCACTCCTGCTTATAGGCGATCAGCCCGAATTCCAACCGGGCCCGAAACCCCTCCACCGAAGGACGCTGGGCACGGAATTCCTCATCCGCCGTTTCCAGGACCTGCACCCAATCGGCCACAGCCTTTTCGGTGGAGGTCGCGATGGCGCACGCCTCACCCAACGACAAGGTGCTGGCCTGGAAGGCTTCTTCCACCAAGGGCAACTGCTGCCGGTGTAGGGCGCGGGCGAGGGTGGCGAGGCTCTTGGCCTCGGCCGGGGAGGTGCCCCACTGGTGGGTGATCCACGCCTGGATGCTGCGCTGGCCGCCCTCTTCCAACAGGGCGCCGGTGGCCTCCATACGGGCCAGGGCGGGCAGCATCCCATAGCGGATGCGGTCTGTTTCCTGGTTGATCCGGCGAAACTGGGCGAGCACATCGCCCTCGCACCCGAACGGGATATCCCGGCCGGAGAATTCCACCGCCATCTCCCGCGCACCCGCCATCGCCT
>NZ_JBSHCT010000083.1:0-1574 GCF_053615935.1 Nocardiopsis sp. NPDC055879 | reverse complement strand
TTCGGGGTGTAGCGCAGCTTGGCAGCGCGCTTCGTTCGGGACGAAGAGGTCGTGGGTTCAAATCCCGCCACCCCGACGAGCACGAAGGCCGGTCCCACGGGACCGGCCTTCGTCATGTCCGGGGTCCTTCGCTCCGGCTCTGGGCGATCAGTCGCCGGAACCGTCCCTGCCCGCTCCGAGGTAGGCCAGGATCCCCGTGATCGCCGCCCGGGCCCCGGTGGCGAGCGTCGGCTCCATGGCCGGTGCGAAGTAGGGCGAGTGGTTGGACGGCGGCTCACCGTCCACGGGGTCGAAGCCACCGAAGAACCAGTAGACCGAGGGCACGTCGATGGCTTCGGAGAGTTCCCCGAAGTCCTCACTGCCCATGTTCGGGGCGCCTTCGGACACCCGGTCCTCCCCCAGCCCGGCGCGTAGGGCCGCTTCGACCCGCGCGGCCTCGTCGGGGTCGTTGTAGCACTGCGGGAACCTGTAGAGCTCCTCGATCAGCGGCTCCGGAGCGTTGGAGACGGCCGCCTCCCCCGTGATGACGCGGCGCACCGCCGCGAGCACCTGGTCGCGCACCTGGGGTTCGAACGTGCGGATGTTCAGGGTGAACTCCGCCTGGGCCGGGATGATGTTCTCCTTGAACCCGGCGTGGAAGGTGCCGCAGGTGATCACGGCCGGAGACCGCGGGTCCAGTTCGCGCGACACGATGGTCTGCAACCGGGTGACGATGGCCGCGCCGAGCACGATCGGGTCGACCGAGGCCTGTGGCTGTGAACCATGGGCCTGGCGGCCGTACACCGTCACCTTCAGCGAGTCGGCCATGGACATCGCGGCGCCGTGGCTGACCGTCACGGCGCCCGCGGGCAGCGGCATCACGTGTTGGCCCAGGACGATGTCGGGGCGAGGGGCTCGGTTCCAGAGTCCGTCGTCGACCATCGCACGCGCGCCGACCGCCGTCTCCTCACCGGGTTGGAACACCAGGACGAGCGTTCCCGACCACGCGTCGAGGTCGCAGACCAGGACACGGGCGGCCGTGAGCGCGGACGTGACGTGGGTGTCGTGGCCACAGCCGTGCATCACCGGGACCTCGGTCCCGTCGTCGAGCGTGCCGACGGCCTCGCTGGCGTACTCCAGGCCGGTCTCCTCACGGATGGGCAGCGCGTCGGTGTCCGCGCGGAACGCCACCACGGGGCCCTCTCCGTTGTGGACGACCCCGACCACCCCGGTGCCGGCGCAACGGAAGTGCGCGATGTCGAGGTCGTCGAGTTCGGCCTCGATGAAGTCGGCGGTCGCGTACTCCTTCATGGACAGTTCGGGGTTGGCGTGCAGGTGCCGGTAGATCCGATGCATGCGTTCGGTGTCCAGTCGGGCCGGGTCGGCGGGGCCGGTGGTCTCGGGATGAGCGGTCATTTCGCGGTTCTCCCTCTGGGACGGCGCCCCGGGTGACGTGCGTACCCGGTCGGGTGTGGACGCGGCACGGTGGTCGCACCGGAACCCTGTCCACAACATTGTCACCGGCACCCACGATTCGGTGGCGAACCAGGGCGCTCCCGGCGCGGCCGGGACCAGAACGAATCGGATCACCAGAA
>NZ_JBSHCT010000082.1:0-1701 GCF_053615935.1 Nocardiopsis sp. NPDC055879 | reverse complement strand
ACGCCGAGCTTGGTGAGGAGGGCGAGGAGATCGTGTGCCATCGCGAGGAGCTGCTGTTGTGGGACGGCTCCAGCGTGAAGAACCGCGAAACCCGTGTCTTCCGGACGGAAACGCGCATCGAAACGCCCTACGTAGCGGGATCCTCCGTCTGATAGATGGAAGCCTCGTGCTTCAAGGGGCCGAGGCCGCCGCTACCAGCACATGCCGATACGAGTTCAGAGGTGACTGATATTGGCTACGTTCCGTAAAGGTGGGAAGACCCACCAGGCCGTGCTTCACCAGCGGCCTGCTCTGGAATCCGAATCAGTAGACACCCCCGGGATCAAGGACGAAACGGGGTTCGGAGGCCACTCCACGGCAGCCGTTGCGGGACATGTGCGAGGTGAGACCGGCTCCGCTGCACCTGGCGGTTCCGGCGTTACCCCTGACTTCATCGAGGTCGGGGAGAAGCACCGTGAGGTGCACCCTTCCGTGTTCGTGATCGACAGACATGGACGCCCGTTGGATCCGTGCCGTCCGGCCCGGGCCAGAAAGTTGCTCAAGGTCGGACGGGCGGTCGTACATCGGCGAACACCATTCGTCATCCGGATCAAGGACCGTGAACTCGCCGAGTCCGAAGTGGAGGGTTGTGAGGTCGGAATCGATCCTGGATCCGAACACACGGGGATAGCGGTGTTCGCTGCACGCTCCGGTGTGAGGCATGGCCGGTTCGCCCTCGTGATCGAGCATAGAGGCAGGTGGATCCGCCAGAAGATGGAGCGACGCTCCACCCTGCGAAGAGCGAGGCGCAGCCGGAACCTGCGTTACCGATCGCCTCGATTCCACAACAGACGTCGGGCGCGTGGATGGCTCCCGCCCTCGCTCCGGCATCAGGTGGAGAGTGTGGCGAGTTGGGTGGAGCGGATGGCTCGATGGGTGCCGGTGAGGACGGTTCACATGGAATTGGCGCGGTTCGACACTCATGCTCTGTCCACGGGGCGACCCTTGGAAGGTGTTGAGTACCAGCGCGGAACGTTGCATGGGTTCGAGGCGCGCGAGTATCTTCTGGCCAAGTGGGATCGAAGCTGTGCCTACTGTGGCGTGACCGGTGTTCCGTTGAACATCGACCACATCCATCCCCGTGGCAGAGGTGGATCAGATCGGTTGTCGAACCTGGTCATCGCATGCGGACCCTGCAATCAGGATAAGGACTCACGCTCTCTTCAGGAGTTCCTTCAGGGAAGACCAGGGACCCTTGCCAAGGTTCTGTCCCAGATGAGGGCGCCGCTTCGGGACGCGGCGGTGGTCCAGTCCACAAGGTGGGCTCTGTTGCGGAGGCTGCGGGACGGTTTTCCTACCAGTGTGTCTTCAGGTGGCCGCACGAAGTGGAACCGACACAGGTGGGGACTTCCCAAGTCGCACACCCTGGACGCGTTGGCCCTTGGTGAGCCGAGTGGGGTCAGGGAGGTCGTGTCCACCGTCTTGATCGCGGAGTGCACGGGTCGAGGTAGCTATGCCCGAACCAGGAGCGACCGGTATGGGTTTCCTCGGCTGCTCATGCCCAGGCGGAAGCGCTTCTTCGGCTTCGCTACGGGAGACTTCGTCAGGGCCGTGGTCCCCCGTGGAAAGAAGGCGGGCACTCATGTGGGCAGGGTCGCGGTCAGGGCCAGTGGGAAGTTCAACATCCGTAGCGGTCGAACAGTGGTTCAAGGCGTGCATCAC
>NZ_JBSHCT010000081.1:0-1720 GCF_053615935.1 Nocardiopsis sp. NPDC055879 | reverse complement strand
CCCAGTTCGGCCGGCTCAACCAGGAAACAGACCGGATCCGCTATGGGATGCTGCCCGCCCTGGCCCGCATGGAGGCCACCGGCGCCCTGTTGGAAGAGGGCGGCCAGCGCAGCGTCCAAGCGTGGATCACCCACCAGTGGGGCACCTCCCCGGCCGAGGCCAACAGCCTGGCCACCCTCGCCCGCGCCCTACACCGGCAGCAGTTGCCGTTGGTGGACGAGGCCTTCCAGGACGAGGCCCTGTCGTTGGGTGAAGCGTGCGCGATCGCGACCTCCACTGAAAAGGCCACCGCCGAGTGGGCGAAGGTCCTGGAAACGGCGGATGAGAAATTTTGTGCGGGGCGTCCTTCGGCGGAGGGGTTTCGGGCTCGGCTGGAATACGGGCTGATCGCTTACAAACACGAACGCCCGCAGACCTCGGTGCGTCAGTTGCGGGACGCGGCGAAATGGTTCGTCGCACGGTTGGACCCCGACAAAGCCGACCGGGACTACGACGAGACGTTCGAGAAGCGGGGCGCGCAATTCTCCCCGACGTTCGAGTCCGGGTTCCTACTGCGGATGTGGGGGCCCGGGGCCGATAACGAGCTCATCCAGGCCGCTCTGGAGGCTTACACCGAGCCGTACGGCCCGGATAACGCCGCCATGCCGAAGCACCAGCGCACCTATGACGCGATGATGCGGATCTTCGAGACCGCTCTGACGCACCGGAGTTGCTCCAGTCTGAGCCCGCAGCCGTTGGCGACCATCAACATCACCGTCCCCCTCAAGCGCGTCCTCGGAGACGGCACCGCTGAACCCGCCGTCACGGAGGATGGTGTGGTGCTCCCCGATCAGATGGTGTCCCGCCTGGTCCCCAACAGTTGGTTGCGCCGGTTCGTGACCGACGAGGAAGGTCAAACCCTGCTGGACGTGGGGCAGAAGAAGCGGTGCGCTCCGGACCCGGTGCGTCAGGCGGCAGGGTTCAAGAAGTCCTACTGCGAGTGGCACCAGGGCTGTGACATGCCGCGTAGCTGGTCCCAGTACGACCACATCGTGCCCTTCTCCCACGGCGGGACCACGAGCTCGGACAACATGCAGGTCCTGTGCGCGACCCATAACCGGCTTAAGCACCGGCTACAGACCAAGGTGAACCGGCAGATCTGGGAGCATCACCACGCCCAGAACCGCCAAGAAGCGGGCAAGGAAGCCGGTTCCGGTGGGGACAGGGATGGGGAAGGAGAGCCAGCCCCACCCACCGCCCTCTAACCACCACCACGCGTTTCCACCAGGTGGAACACCACCACGGAGAGACCACCCGATCTGGGTGTCAGACCCCAAGGGCCCCGTGCCCTGTGGGGATATCGGCATGCCCACACCCGGCACCCCGCCCAGAGCCATATCCCGGGGCCAAAGTGGCTCCTGTTGGGGGTGTCGGCAGTACACGTGCCGACATCGGCCCTACTACGGGCACCGGCACTGGTATTAGCACCGGGGCTGCTCCCACCACCACTGCCCGCCACCCCCACCCCGCCCAACAACCCCAAGGACAGAGCCCTCAGGCGCCCCACCAACCACCAACCACCCCACCTCCGCCCCGGAATTACTCATCTGACCTCCTGCGGGAGGCCGCTCCGTACATCCCTCGGTGGGGGTGAGGGCGTGGAGTGGGGCCGCCCGCCGTGAACACTGCCTACTATGGCTAGCCATGCGTATTCTCGTGGTCGAGGACGATGACCGGGTGG
>NZ_JBSHCT010000080.1:0-1724 GCF_053615935.1 Nocardiopsis sp. NPDC055879 | reverse complement strand
CGGTAGTGGCCGCGCTCAAGAAGGCGGGAGCCGTACTGGTGGGCAAGACGCACACCCACGAGTTCGCCTACGGCACCATCACCCCCGCCACGCGCAACCCCTGGGCCATCGATCGCGTCGCGGGCGGCTCCAGCGGTGGGTCGGCGGTGGCGGTGGCCTCCGGCGGTGCCATCGCCGCCATCGGTAGCGACACCGGCGGCTCCATCCGTATCCCAGCCGCTCTGTGCGGTGTCGTCGGGCTCAAGCCCACCCACGGTCTGGTGTCCCGACACGGCGCGATACCGCTGTCGTGGACCCTGGACCACGTCGGGCCGATCGCCCGCACGGTCGAGGACGCGGCACTCGTCCTGGACGCCGTCGTCGGACACGACCCCAGGGACCCGGCGACGCTGCGGGTGCCGGTCGAGGACCGTACCCGAGACATCGGCGTGGACCTGGCCGGACTACGAATAGGGGTGCCCGGGAACTACTTCTTCGACAGGGTGGAACCCGAAGTGGAGAAAGCGGTGCGTTCGGCCGCCGAGACGTTGGCCGGGTTGGGCGCCGAACTCGTCGGCGTCGAGGTCCCGCTGGCCGAATCCGTGCACGCGGCCCAGTGGGGGATCATGGTTCCCGAGGCCGCCGCCTACCACCAGGACACCCTGTGGAGGTACCCGGAGTCCTACGGATCCGACGTGCGCGTCCTGCTGGAAGCCGGGGAACTCGTCCCCGCCACCGAGTACCTGCGAGCGCAGCGGGTGCGCACCCTGATGAGGTCTGCCTGGGTGCAGCTGCTGGAGAAGGTGGACGTGGTGGCCGCGCCCACCGTTCCGGTCACTGCGGTACCGGTCGGCCAGGAACACCTGTACTGGCCGGACACGAGTGTCGAAACGGTCTCCGACGCCCATGTCAGGCTGTGCGCACCGGCCAACCTCACCGGCCTGCCCGCCCTGACGGTACCGACCGGCCCCGTTCCCGGAGGGTTGCCGTTCGGCCTCCAGCTCATCGGGCGCCCGCTCGGGGAGGCGACCCTCGTCCGCGTCGGCTCTGCCTACGAGAGCGTGCGCGGCGGTGCCGGCGCCTTGGCTCCGCTCTGACCTTCTCAGCCACATCATCAGACCCATGGCCGTTGCGACGGCACGATTTCTCATTTGTTGCGCCACCACGACAGGAACCGACATGTCCACGACGACACCCTCAACCCGCCCCCGACCCGTCGCCGGCACAGTCGCCCTTTGGGCGTCGCAGGTGCTGCTGGCCGTCGTGTTCGCGCTCGTCGCCATCCCGAAGGCGATGGCCGACCCCCTCTCCGTCCCGCCATTCGAGCTGATCGGACTCGGCGTCCCCAGCATGGTCGTCGTCGGCTGGCTGGAGCTCGCCGGGGCGATCGCGCTACTCATTCCCCGGCTGTGCGGCCTTGCCTTGTTCTGCCAGATCCCGCTGATGATCGGCGCGACGGTCCTGAGCGCCTTCGCGACCCCGGACCTGGTAGCCATCCCGGCGGTCACCCTGGTCCTCGTCTGTGTCGTGGCCTGGTTCCGCCGACACGACACCGCCGCCCTCGTCCGGCTGGTCCTACGTTCCCCGACGGCCCACGACTGAACTGGCCCCCTTGGGATTACTCAACTAGCCCCACCAACACCACCACCCCGAACTCCCTGCCTGTGGATAACCCAACAGCCGGCAGACGGACCGCTGGGGCATCTCCCAGGGAATGCCGAAGGGTCGTGGGGGGGGGGCAGGGC
>NZ_JBSHCT010000079.1:0-2012 GCF_053615935.1 Nocardiopsis sp. NPDC055879 | reverse complement strand
GCGCAGGGTTCCGCGCAGATCAACGACAACGTCCGCGCGATCCTGCCCTGGCTGCTCGCCCGTGCGAACGTGGTTCATCAGTGCGGCGCGGCCAACGTCGCGGGTCTCCGAGAGAGCGCACAGCAGCTCCCGCCCGGCCTGGCCGAGCGCTACCACCTGACCGACTTCGTCGGCCCCGAGCTGCCCGACGTGCTGGCGCTGGCGGACGTGGTGATCTCCCGCAGTGGTGCCGGCACCATCGCCGAACTCACCGCCCTGGGTAAGGCGGCGGTGTTCATCCCCCTGGCTTCGTCGGCCGGTAACGAGCAGGCGCACAACGCCCGCCACCTACAGGAGTCCAACGCGGCGGTGGCGCTGCTCGGTGAGGTCACCCCCGTGAGCCTCCAGAGCGCGGTCGAGCCGTTGCTGACGGACCCGGCCCGGCGTGAGGAGATCGCCACCAACGCCCGCGCCCATGGAAGGCCGGACGCGGCGGAGCGCCTGGTGGACGTGCTGCTGAACGCCGCCGAATAGCGGACCCTGCTGGATCGACGAGCATCAGGCCCCACCCGCTGCAAAGCAGGTGGGGCCTGATCGCTGTGTGCGGCCGACCCTCAGGGTCGCGCTTTGGTGGAGTCGATGAAGGTTCGCCACTCGTGGACGTCGAAGAGGAGAGCTCCGAGATCACGGTGGGTGGTGTCCCGCACGGCTGTGCCTGACGGGCTGTCCGCTACCTCCACACACTGGCCGTTTCCGCTGCTGTAGCTGGACTTACGCCAGTTGGCGCTGGATCTGTTTCGTTCAGTCCACATCGTGTCGTGCCGTCCCGAGGAAGGCCTGCCACTCACTTGCGTTGAAGAAGAGTGTGCTGAGCTGACGGTGCTTCGTGTCGCGTATCTCTGCGCCTGTGGGTCCCTCCGAAACTTCCACGCAGTTGTCAGCGGCTGAGGAGTAGCTGGAGGTGTGGAAGGGGCTTGGGTGGTGGTCGGTGGTTGAGCGCATGGTCAAGTCCTGCAATTCATTATCTATTCTGCTGGAGGAGTTCATTAAGTAACGCGGTTGATTCTCCCTGGGAGAGGGCACTTCCGCATGCTTGGGTGAACATGGTCCTGTGAAGTGCCACCTCCTCCTTGCTTTCAAGATAGCCATTGCGTGTGGCCGTCTCAGTGTGGACGATCGACAGATCGAAATCTCCATCGAAGTCCAGGATCATGAACGAGGATCCCAACGCCCCATGCAGCCCTGACCTTAACGGCATGATCTGGATAGAGACTTGAGGAGAACCTTCTGCCACCTCGACCAGGTGCTGTATCTGGGGCCCGAACACATGCGGTGTTCTGGTCAGGCGTTGCACGGCTGCCTCTTCGATGACGAACGAGAGTGTCGGAGGGGAGCTGCGGTTCAAGATCTCTTGGCGTCGCATGCGGGCTTCGACTTTGCGTTCGATTCCATCAGGGCTGAGGAAGGAATAGGAGCGCATGAGGGCATCGGTGTACTCAGGTGTTTGGAGTAGCCCAGGGATGAACACTGGTTCGTAGCTGCTGATCTGGGCGGCCTCATCCTCAAAGGCCGGAAGCGATCCCTCGAACGCATCTCCGTAGGCGACCCACCATCCCTTCTTCTTCGCGTCGCGCATGAGGGTCTCCAGCGATTCTCGGCGCTTGGCGTCTGTGATGCCGAAAAGATCCAGGAGCGCCCTGAGGTCGGTGAGGTTTCCCCTGGTCCAGCGGCCGTTCTCGTAGTTGTGGACCTTTGTCTTTGCCCAGTCAAGCTCAGCCGCCACTTGGTCGAGTGTCAACCCGGCGGCTTCACGCCCCTGCCGAAGCTCGCGAGCCAACTGCCGCTTGCCGACAGTGGGAAGGGGTGGTGGCTTTGCGGCCAAGGTGCTCCTCCTGGGGCTGGGGGCAATGGGACATGTCGCTGATCCTAGTACGAACTTCCGATTGCAGAATCCGACATTCCACACAAAGTAACTTTGGACTTGAAAGTAGGAAGTTCATAGTTAAGGATGAGACTATCCAGTGGCTCGCTGA
>NZ_JBSHCT010000078.1:0-2100 GCF_053615935.1 Nocardiopsis sp. NPDC055879 | reverse complement strand
GGTGGCGGTCAAGACCCTCAACCCCGAGGGCATGTCCGACCCCGAAGTGCGCCGGCGCTTCGAACGTGAGGCCGAGGCCGCCCGTAGGGTCGCCTCCTTCTGCACCGCCGCCGTCATCGACTCCGACTTCACCACTTCACCCGCCTACATCGTCAGCGAGTACGTGGAGGGCCCCACTCTGCACGAACGGGTCAGGGAACAGGGGCCTCTGTCCGGCGGCGACCTGACCCGGCTGGCCGTGACGGTGGCCACCGCCCTGGCGTCTGTGCACGAAGCCGGTATCGTGCACCGCGACCTCAAACCGGGCAACGTGCTCATGGCCGAGGGCGGACCGCGCGTGATCGACTTCGGGATCGCCCAGATCACCGAAGGCCCGGACACCAACACCCACTCGATCATCGGTACCCCGGGGTTCATGTCCCCCGAACAGCTCACGGACGGCAGGGTCACCGCCGCCACCGACGTGTTCGCCTGGGGCGCGGTGATGGTGTTCGTAGCGACCGGCAGGTCGCCCTTCGCGGCGACTACCGTGCCGGGGGTTCTGTACAAGGTCGTCAACGTCGACCCGGACCTGGGTGCTCTACGGGAACCGTTGCGTTCACTGGTGGCCGAGTCCTTGAACAAGGTTCCGGTGGGACGGCCGACGTCCCTCCAGGTGCTGCACCGCCTCATGGGTCTGGATCCTGGGCAGAAGCCCGCACCCGCACCCGCACCCGCACCCGCACCCGCACCCGCACCGAAAACCGTGCCCTCCACCAGGATCGAACCGGCGCAAAGGCCCACTCCCAAACCCACGCCTACGCCTGCGCCCACGCCGGAACACCAGAGGGTGGACTCGGCACTGCCGAACCGACCTCGTCCCTTGCCGTGGAAGCCGGGCGAGCCGCGCCCCGTTCCGGTTCGACCTCAAACGGTCGGGGGCCACTCGGCGCCCTCCTCCCCCGAGAGGAGCATCAGCGAAGTATCGCCGCCACTGTGGATGCTCGGCGCAGGACTGGTAACCGCCGCCGTGATCGTGATTTTGATCTTCCTCCTGGCGCTCAGAGCCTCGGATCCGATGTCCGAGAACGACTCGGCAGAACCGTCGTCCACCTCCTCACCCACCCCGACCCCCACGGTCTTCGATTCGGAGATCGCCGGCATTTGGGAAGGAACCACCCGGCAGGGAGACGACCTGCGCATGGAGTTCGAGGAGGACGCGACCACCGCCTCCCTGTCGGTGATGCGCGATACCGTCTACAGCTGTGAGGGCGGGATCGCCGAGGTCACGGAGGTTTCCGGCCGTGACTACGAGCTGGCCATGAGCGAGTTCTCTCCCGGCCCCTGCCTGGGTGTGGAGTGGGGTGCGTCCCGGATCGTGCGCGCCGTGGCCCGGGTCGAATCGAACGGCGACCTCCATGTCGACCTGTTCTCCTCGGACCACCCGGGAGCCGATCCTCGGGAGACCCTGGCCCTGCGACCGGCCAGGTGAACCATCAAGGATCTTGGGCATCAGCCCTTTCGGTAGGACGGCCCCGAGCTCGAAGGGCCCTCTCGCCCCATCACTCGCCCACGAACACCCGGGTGAGCGTCGCCGTCGGCCGGGCTTCATTGGCCAGGACACCGCCCATCCGCCCGAGGAACCCGACGGTATCCGGATGACGATCGCGGATCGGGGCGTTTCCGACCACCGATACGAGTCGTCCGTGGAGTCGGTGGGGCCACACCCGGTGGACCGGGGACACTTCCGGCAAGGCCGATCGGGCACGAGAAGCCGAGGCAGCGACTGACCTCCGACGAAGGCACTGGTCAAAGCGGCGCAAAGTGAGGAGAAGGTCTCAAAACGGCACTCCGTTGCACATTCGATATTGAGGTTAGGTTAGGCTCCCCTACGTCAAGAACTCGTAAGGAGACCTCCATGAAGTCCGTCCCCCGTCCGTTCGCGGCGCTCTCCCTCACCCTGGCGTCCGCCCTGGCCCTGACCTCCTGTTCCACCGGTCAGGAAGAGACCGAGGACACCGCCGCCGCGAGCGACACCGTCGAGGTCGAGGACAACAACGGCACGCAGACGGTCGCCGTCCCGCCCGCGTCGGTGGTGGCGCTCGACAACCGCACCTTCGA
>NZ_JBSHCT010000077.1:0-2175 GCF_053615935.1 Nocardiopsis sp. NPDC055879 | reverse complement strand
GCGGGAGGGTGACGTCGGGCAGACCGGCCAAGGGTGCGTTTACGGGCATGACGAACAGAACTCCTGTCACAAAGGTGAGGGAAATGGACAATTCGACGCACCCGCTAGGCCAACGACCTTCACGATTTCCCGGAGGAGGGAAAGGGGCACGGCATAGCCTGGTCACATGAACCCTGCGTGAGAGTTCAGTTACTGACTACACTCATCACATTAGAGAGTGGATTCTACTCAGTCAAGTAGAATCCACTCTTAGGAAGAATTTGCGTTAGACTCCTGGCATGGCCGCTCCCTACAGTCCCAGCGTCCGGCGACGACGCTTGTCCACAGAGCTCAGACGACTTCGCGCAGAGGCCGAGATGACGCTGAACGATGTCGCGAAGCACACTGGCATCAGCAGGGCCAACCTAAGCAAGATCGAGCAGGCAGAGTCCAAGACCGTCCCCTCTCCAACATTGGACAAGCTGCTAGATCTCTACAAGGTCGATGACTCTGCTGTTCGAGCAGCCATGCATGAGTTGTCCAAGCTGGCTGGACAAAAAGGATGGTGGTCCCTCTACAAGGACCTCATGCCACAAACCCTCGTTGACTTCGAGGCTGAAGCATGTGCCATCCGCACCTACGAAGCTCAAGTGCTCCCAGGGCTTCTCCAGACCCCGGACTACGCAGACGCCATTTACCGAGCGAACCGGGTACGAGATGATAGCGAAATCGCCCAACGGGTAACTGCTCGCATGGCACGGCAAAGCATCCTGAAGCGCATAGATCCCCCTACTTACCTAGCCATCATCGATGAGTCTGCTCTTCACCGCATCGTTGGCTCAGCAAGTGTGATGTGCGAGCAGCTGCGACACCTGACACACATGGCCGCACTGGACAACATAGATATCTACGTGCTGCCGTTCTCCGCAGGCGCTCACACTTCCACAGAGGGAAATTACCTCATAATGGACTTCCCGGACCCAAGGGATGCGAGCGTCGTCTACCTGGAGAGCCCCACCACTACCATGTTTTTGGAGGAGGACCAGCAAGTCAGGCTCTATAACGACATGTTCGGAAGCACGCAGAGTTGTTCCATGACCCCAGCGCAGACCTTGGATTTCTTCAACCGCCGGATTCAAGTGCTAGAAGAGTGAGTGCATTGATCGACCAGATGACGTGGCGCAAAAGCAGCTACAGCGGTGTCAACAACAACTGCGTGGAGGTTGCCCACTTCCCCAGCTTCCACAAGAGCAGTCACAGCGGAGTCAACGGGGACTGTGTCGAGGTCGCCCACATCCCCACCGACTTCCGGAAGAGCAGCCACAGCGGCCATGACCAGAACTGCGTCGAGGTCGCCGAACTCCCCTGTGGTGCGGCCCTCCGGGACTCCAAGCACCCCACCGACGGACACATCCCCTTCCCCTCCTCCGAGTGGGACGCCTTCCTCGCCATCACCCGAGCCTGACCCCTCCTCCACGACCAAGACCCTGATCAGACCCCGAACGAACCGCACCGACGCCGGCGTCTCACCCCTTTCCGGATGAGGCGCCGGCGTTCCCGTCAAGAGGCCGGACCCGGGTGGCGGTGAGGGTGGGCAGCGCGCCCGGGGCCGCCCGCCGCACCCGTCCGTGGACCACCACCAGGTCGGAGCCGAACACCGAGGCCGCCGAGTGCCGTTGGGCGTCCTCGAACAGGGCCACGTCGACCAACCCGGTCCGGTCCTCCACGGTGGTAAAGACGACCCTGCGCCCCGACCGCGTGGGCGGGGTCTGCGTGCAGATCCGCGACCCCGCGACCATGACCCGCGCCCCGTCCGGAACCCGATGCAGGTCCTGGGCCTGCACGAGGTCGTGGGCCGAGGCCAGTTCGGCCAGGCGCTCGGCGTACCGGTCCAACAGGTGCCCGGACAGCTCATAGCCCAGCACCCGCAACTCCTCGGCCACCCGTTCGGAGTGTGTCATCGGGGTCCCCGCGCCCACCGGCACCTCCACGGGGCCGGTGCTCAACGAGAGTTGGTCGGCCGTACTCGCCACGACGCGGCGGCCTCCCCGAACCACCCCGTGCGCTCGGACCAAGGCGTGGGCGTGCACGAGGACGTCACGCCGGTCCGGGGCGCCAGGGGCACCGGTGACCCCGGCCAGGGAGTCCAAGGCCCCGGCCAACACCAGGTTGTCCATCGACTCGCGGGACAGGGAC
>NZ_JBSHCT010000076.1:0-2228 GCF_053615935.1 Nocardiopsis sp. NPDC055879 | reverse complement strand
TCGGTCGGTGTCCAGGACAAGCCGTACAACGGCCCACCACCCGACACCAACCCACCAGCCGGCCGCAACACCAACTCATCAACCGACAACACCACCCCACCCGAACCATCCACCAACTCCACCGAAACCGCACCACCACCCACCCACACCACACGCGCCAACACACTCGCCGCACCCGAAGCGAACACCCGCACACCCGACCAGGAAAACGGCAACAACCCCGACCGCAAACCCGGCAAATCCACAAACGACAACACATGCAAAACCGCATCCAACAACGCCGGATGCACCACATGATCACCAGCACGATCCCGCCACCCACGCGGCAACGCCACCTCAGCGATCACCTCACCCTCAGACACCCCACGCCACGCCCGCCGCAACCCACGAAACGCAGGACCATAACCAAAACCCCCCTCCGACAACCGCTCATACAACCCATCCACCGGCAACACCTCAGCACCCTCAGGCACCGAAACATCACCACCACCAACCCCACCGACAACCCCCAAAACCCCCACCGCATGAGCACTCCACCCAGCACCCTCATCACCCACCAACCGCGAATACACCGCCACCCGCGGCCCATCCGCCACACCCCGATCCACCACCACCTGCAACTCCACCTCACCCCGAGGCGGCAACACCAACGGCTGCTGCAACGTCAACTCGGCAACACCCGACAACCCCGACCGCAACGCCACATGCAACGCCACATCCAAAAACGCCGTCCCCGGCAACAACACCTGACCACCCACCGCGTGATCGGCCAACCACCCATGCGAGGACAACGACAACCGACCACTCCACACCGACACCCCGCCCTCGGCCAGCTCCACCACATCCGAAAGCAGACCACCACCACCGGAGTCCAACCAGAACCGCTCACGCTGGAACGCATACGTCGGCAACCCCACCGGCACACGCTCCACACCCACCGAAGCGAAGAACCCGCCCCAATCCACATCCACCCCATGCACCCACAAATCCGCGGCGGCCCCCACCACGGACTCCTCCTCACCACGCCCCCGACGCAGCGCACCCACCAACACCACGTCATCCACAGCGACCCCCTCGGCCGCCACACACTCACCCACCACCGACACCAAACCCGCGTCCGGCCCCACCTCCACGAACCGCGACACACCCTCCCTCACCATCGACCGCACACCATCGGCGAAACGCACCGTCCCACGCACATGACGCACCCAGTACTCAGGCGAGGACAACTCCTCCCCCACCACCACACGCCCCGACACGTTCGACACCACCGAACACCGAGGAACCCCGAACGAAACCCCCTCCAACACCTCACGGAACTCCGCCAACATCGGCTCCATCAACGCCGAATGAAACGCATGACTGACCCGCAAACGCCGAACCCGACACCCCTGACCCGCCAGAACACCCACCACACGCTCCACCGCGGCCTCGGCCCCCGACACCACCACCGACTCAGGACCATTGACCGCGGCCACATCCACACCACCACCACACTCCGCCACCACCGCCAACACACGATCCTCAGCAGCAGAAACCGACACCATCACCCCGCCCGCGGGCAACGCATCCATCAACCGGCCACGCGCCACCACCACACGCGCCGCATCCGCCAACGACCACACACCCGCCACATGCGCCGCCGCCAACTCCCCCACCGAATGCCCCATCACACAATCGGCCTCAACACCCCAACTCTCCAACAACCGGAACAGCGCCACCTCCACCGCGAACAACCCCGCCTGAGCGAACACCGTCCGCCCCAACAAACCCTCATCACCACCCCAAACAACCTCACGAACCCCCGAACCCAAACACCCCTCCAACTCACCCATCACCTCATCGAAAACCTCCCGAAACACCCCGAAACGCTCATACAACTCCCGCCCCATCCCCAACCGCTGAGAACCCTGACCAGCAAAAACAAACCCCACACCACCACGACCAACACGACCCACCACACCCCGCCCCACACCCGAACCCTCAGCCAAAGACCTCAACTCACCCGCGAACCCCTCCACACCCGAACCCAGAACAACCGCACGATCCTCAAACCCCACACGCCCACTCAGGCCCGCACCCACACCCTCCACATCCACACCCGAACCACCCGAAACAAACCCCGCCAACCGCCCCGCCTGACCACGCAAACCCCCCACACCACGACCCGACAACACCCACGGCACCACCGACACCCCAGAAACAGGCACCTCAGAAACAGACGCCTC
>NZ_JBSHCT010000075.1:0-2313 GCF_053615935.1 Nocardiopsis sp. NPDC055879 | reverse complement strand
TCTGGCGGATCGCCTGCGCACGCGGCACCACGACCTGGCCCTCTCACTGCCCGAGCCCAAGGCGTGGGACCTGGTCTACGCCAACTACTTCCACACCCTGGCGGACATCGACCGCGACACCATCCTGCGCCAGGTGTCGGAATCGGTGACCGAGGGTGGGCTGCTGATCGTCATCGACCATGGTTCCAGTGCGCCCTGGTCGTGGGAGCAGCGTCAGGACCATCCGACGCCAGAGGAGCTGTGGCGTTCGCTCGACCTGGGAGGCGACTGGTCGCCGCTCGTGTGCGAGCGACGCTCCCGGACAGCCCAAGGACCAGAGGGTCGGACCGCACGCGTGATCGACAACGTGGTGGTGGCCGGACACAATGCCTGACTTGAATCGTCGACGTGACCGGCCGCCGCCCAGGACCGGCCCGGGTGAGAAGGAGGTCCTCACCGGTTTCCTGGACTACCTGCGAGAGAGTGCCCTGGCGAAGGTGGCGAACGCTCCCGAGCAGTGGGTGCGTGTCCCAGGGGTCGCCTCCGGCACGAACCTGCTCGGTCTCATCGAACACCTGACCCATGTCGAACGCCGACTCTTCCTCGGTGAGCAGCCCCATGACTGGGCGGCCACCTTCCACGCCGATCAGCGCAAGAGCACGGAGAGCGTCCTTCAGGGATACCGCGATGTCATAGCCACCGCGAATCGGGCCATCGGCGCCTGTACGGACCTTGAGGAGCCGGCCCACTCGGGCGGGTCCGCGCCGTCGATGCGGTGGGCCCTGGTGCACATGATCGAGGAAACCGGTCGTCACGCCGGTCACCTCGACATCCTTCGTGAGTTGATCGATGGTGACACCGGCCGATGAAGCAGGTCGCGTGAACTCCATCGGCCACGCGTGAGCCCCGAGCATGGAGGCGTGATGGGCCTTCATGCCCGGGTCCTATCCTGCCAAGGGCCTCACCCTAACGGCGGGCCCTCCAAGGTGCCGAACACCCCGGCCTGTAAATTCACGGTCTCCACATCCAGCGGCGGAGCCGGAAAGCACAACGGGATCAGGTTGGTCTGCTCAGGTACCCATAAGAGGGAAAGCTCAGGGGGCTCGACGTACTCTTCCTGTCCCTCACCGCCCGGATCACGCTCTCCGATACGCAGGGAGTGGTACACAGTGAGCCTTTTTCATCCTGCTTCTCGGAGTTGAAGGACGAGTACGGCTCGGGTGATCTCTCCGGCCCGGTGCGGGCAGCATCGCAACCGGCGTAGGACGTCCCAGTTCTTGAGCTGGGCGAAGGCCCGCTCCCCGGGGCTGCGGAGCTTGGCGTGCTCAGAGTTGGCGTCCTTCTTCCACTGCGGCTTGCCCTGGCCCTTGAACGGGCAGAACACCACCTGTGACAGGCCCACGTACCCCTTGTCGCCCAGGCCGAGCAGCCTTGCGGCCTTGATGCGTTCGGCGATCTTCCACACCCGGGCGGCTCTGGTGTCGTGCACCGATCCGAGCAGTGACCACGACGTCCACAGGGGTTCCCCGTTGGGTGCGGCCACCACCTGGATGTTCATGCCGTGGCGTTTGTGCTTGCCGGAATAGAACGGGCGGTCGGCCGCCACACGGTCGCGGGCGATCAGGGTGCCATCCACGATCACGTACCCCCATCCCTTGCGGCGTGCGCGGTGTAGGCCCTGTTCCAGGGTGGGTGCCTGCTGGGCGAGCAGGGCCGTGGTTTCGCGCACGTAGCGCCAGGCGGTCGTGATTCCTACCTCGAAACCGGCTGCGACCTGGGTGAACGTCTCGCCTTTGTACAGGTGGACCAGGACCAGCAGAGCCTGTTGCGCGGGGTCCAGGCGACGCCATCGGGAACCGGTGTTCTTGCGGTGGGCGCGGATGGTGCGGGCGGCCAGGTTCAAGGTCCGGCGTGACAACGGCAGGCAGGAACGGTACAACAGCATGTGGAGCCTCTGGTGCTGGGTTTTCTTGGTCGTTAACTCCTCTACCAGGGGCTTCTTGCTGTTCAGGAGGGGTTTTGGATGGTCGGTGCAGAGGCGTGACCTGCACCTTCAGGTTGAAAAGGGCTCAGTGCCACTTCCGGTGTCGAGAAGACCGAAGGAACTGAAGCCGCCGCCTTGGTCACCGTGGCGGGTGTCGGGTTGTTGGTGGGGGCGCCTGGGGTCGAGAGCCTTGGGGTTAGTGGGCGCTGTGTGGGTGGGGCGCCTGAGGTTTCTGGCTCTTGGGGTTGTTAGGCGGGGTAGGGGTGGGTTCTCCCTCCTTCCCCGCCGCGTGATTGTTGCCGCCCGCACCGCACGCGTCAAGGCAATGTCGAGTGCTGTGACGATGGGGT
>NZ_JBSHCT010000074.1:0-2472 GCF_053615935.1 Nocardiopsis sp. NPDC055879 | reverse complement strand
CGCGAACACCGAGCTTCCAAGGGTCGCGGTGGACTGGTCCGTCCTCGGCGGGCCCTCCGAGGAACCCGGGGGAGAGGTCGACTGGTCCACGTCCACGCGGAATACGGCGAGTTCGGACCTCACATTGGAATTCGATACCGAGCAGATTCCCACGCGAGTGGTGGTCTACTCGTACACCGAGGTGGGAGAGGACGGAATCCCCGATGAGGGGTCCGGGACGGAAACGCTGTGTTCGTTCCGGGAGGACGGTGTGGACGGATGCCATTACCACGGTGACGGGTCGGGGGACGCTCAGGTCATGATCGATTCTCCGCGCCCCGAGGGCTACCTGGTCGTACACGCGGCGTGGCCGACGGAGACGACGGGCGGAGCCATGGACGTCGCGTCCGCCTCATGGCTGTTGCGCCCGGATGCGTGAGAGGAGAACGAGATGCTGGTGGACGTGGGGTCATGGCTCACCCTGGTGAGCCGGAGCGGTTCCTTCGACGCTCGCGCGGTGGTCGTGCGGGGTGGACCTGATACGCGCGGTGGGGGAGACGCGAGCAGGTCCGAACACCGGTTGGGCGTGGACGACCCGCTGCGTTGGGAGTACACGGTTTCCACGGAGGGCCGTGTGGCGCGCTGGTCCTGTGACGGTGACGAACTCCTGCACGTCACCGACGAGAGGACGTTTCGCAGTCCGGTGCCCGACGGGTCCGATCCGGACGAGCCCAGGTACTTCTGCTCGTGGCCGGCGGTCGTTGACACGTGGCTGGTGGAGATGGTACGTCCGGTGGACCTCCTCGCCAGGGTCCTCGTCGACGCCGTGGAGGAGGACGAGCGCGAACACGGGTCGATGCGCGTCGTGGCCCGTCCCCTGGGTAACGAACCCTCCCCGTACAGCGGTTTCTCGGTACCCGACGGGCGGTCATTGCACCTGCGGCTCGATGTCGGTCTCGGTTGCCTGACCGAGGTGGCGGTGACGTCCTCCTCCGGCGGAGGGTCCTGGATCCACACACTCGCTCTGACCAACCGGACGGTGTAGCGCGAGGAAATGTCCTCTCGGTCCGGCCCTTCCCGCTCCCGCTCATTTCGGAGATCGGTCAGGGTTGGCCCAGGAGTCCTGTTCCCGCACCTGTGAACCCGGGTCCGGGGCGCAGGGTAGGCCTGTTTCGTGCCGGGTTCGATGGAGGCTCTCGATCCTGGGAAGGCCGCCTGACATGGCAGCACCGAGGAAGCACCCCGATGAGCTGCGCGAACACGCCACCCGTATGGCCGTGGAAGCCCGCCAGAACCCGGCCGCACGAGACGGAGCAATCGCCCGCACCGCGGACCGGCTCGGCATCAACCGCGAGACCCTGCGCAACTGGGTGGTCCAGGCCGAGGTCGATGCCGGAGACCGGCCCGGCACCACCACCGACCAGGCCCAACGCTTGGCCGAGCTGGAGCGCGAAGTGCACGAGTTGCGCAGGGCCAACGCGATCCTCAAGTCCGCGTCGGCTTTTTTCGCGTCAGTACCACAATGAAGACAGACCCGGCGGGGTTGGCCCGTTTTTTCGCTGCCCCGCACTGTGGTGGCCTGTCCGCGATGTGCCGCCCCGCCGGGCCCTGCTTCGGGGTTCGCGGGTGTGGCCTGATAGGAGCCTGCCCGCTCAACCTGCCCGACTGAGGCGTGCCCGCCTGCGAGTCCCGTCGCTTTAGCCAGGAATCGATAGGTGGGAGGCTCACGATGACGGTGGTCGGGATCGACGCGCACAAGGATTGGCACACGCTCGTCGCGGTCGACGACGTCGGCAAGAGGCTGGCAGAGCTGACCGTCCCCGCCCGAGCCAGGGGGCACCAGAAGATCCTCACCTGGCTTACCCAGTTCGCCGACGTCCAGGTCGCGGTCGAGGACTGCCGGCACCTGACACGCCGCCTCGAAGCGGACCTGTTGGACGCCGGGCACAAGGTCGTGCGGGTCCACACCGAGCTGAACCGCCGAGGCCACCGGGTGGCCCGCTGCACGGTCCAACGCCTAATGAAACGGTCCGGGCCGCGTGGGATCGCCCGTGTCGGGTCGGAGGGCCTTCGGCCGCACGGTGCGCAGCATGGCCCCGTGGAGGGCCCGTCCCGAAGGGGTCCGGCCCCGGAAGGTCAGTGAGTTCCCCTCACTGATAGGCGACCAGGGTGTTCGCGCCCCAGCGCTCTCCTCCACTCAATACCACCGCGCCGGGAATACTCACCAAGGACCCTGTGAACTCGTCGAAGTCCGTTCCTTGCGGGGCGGGCAGGCCAGCCTCGAAGAGCTTGGTCTCCTCTTCCTCCCAGGGCGTGAACCCGACGGTGACCAGGGGCGAGTCAGTACCGTCCTCCACGAGTTCGGCGACGGCCACACCGTCTCGCAGAGGGAGGGCGTGCCGGCTCCGGGCAGGGTTCTCAGGCTCTGAAGAAGCTTCGGTTGAGCTGAGCTTCTCCAGACCGGCATCGCGCAGTTCGTAACGGCTTCCTCCC
>NZ_JBSHCT010000073.1:0-2539 GCF_053615935.1 Nocardiopsis sp. NPDC055879 | reverse complement strand
GCCGGCCACCGCCAGCTCCCGGTGACCTTCGACGCCAACGACGTCCAGGGCCGCGACGACGTGGTTCTGGCCCACCTGAACCACCCGCTGGTGGCCCGCTCCATCGGCCTGCTGCGCACCGCGGTGTCCAACGACCGGGTGGGACTCAACCGGGTGACCGCCGTGGTCAGCGACGACCCCGCGCTCGAAGACGTACTGGTCGGCGCCTACTCACGGTTCGTGCTGGTGGGCGCGGACGGGCTGCGTCTGCACGAGGAGGTACTGCACTCGGGTGGCTGGCTGCCCGAGGCCGGTCGTTTCCGACGCCTGGAGAACCTCACCACCCTGGGCGGCATCCTCAACAAGGCCCTGACCGACGGCCGACCGCTGTCGGACGCGGTGTGGAGCCGGATCCGCGACCGGTGGGAGCGGGCCAACGGCGGGCTGGGTCTGGAACGCGCGATCGAGTGGCGCGCGGACACCCGGCTGGAGCAACTGCAACGCCAGCTCCAGCAACGCGAGGAGAACGAGCGCAGCCGGGTGACCACTGTGCTGGGCCAGTTCGCCGAGAACCTGAAGAAGGCTCTGTCCAGCGAGGAGGACGAGGACGCCCTGTTCAGCGAGCGTTCCGTCACCCAGACCAAGGAAGAGCGCGAGCAGTACCGCAAGGACCGGGAGAACTGGGAGAAACGGCTGGCGTCCCTGGACGGGGAGCGCGAGCGCGAGCTGGCTGCCATCGAGCAGCGCTATTCGCGGCAGGAGCCGCACACCTTCCCCGTCGCCGTCGTCTTCGTCGTTCCCCGCAAGGAGGCAGTCCGATGAGCGCCCCGCGTTCGCGAAACATGCAGAGCAGCACCGACCTGGTCCGCGACCAGCACCTGAACTGGCTGGGGTTGCTGGAGGTCAGCGGCCCGTTCCTGACCCTGCCGGTGCTGCGCCAGGTGTGGTCGGCCGGACTGGACCCGTTGGACAAGGACCAGCGGCGGGAGCTGCGCCGCGAGCACACCGTCTGGCAGGAAGATCTGTCCGCCGGACGGGACGCGTGGGTCCGCTACGTGCTGGGCGGACTGCTCGGCTGGGGCGAGGACCTGCGCACCGACGGCCTGGGGCCTCTGGCCTTGGAGGTCGCCGAACACGACACCCGGGTGGAGCCGTCCTTCGTGCTCACCGAACCCGGGGACCAGAGCGGTGACCAGGTCCAGGCGGACCGGGTGCGGCTGCTCGGCCTGGTCTGCCCCGCCGGTCAGTCCCCGCAGCAGCGGATCAAGGACGAGTCCTGGTCGGCCACCCCCGTGGACCGGTTGGCGCAGCTGTGCCGCCACCACGGTGTGGAGCTCGGGCTGGCCACCGATGGCCGTTGGTGGGTGCTGGTGTGGGCGCCCAAGGGCGGGGTCACCACCACGGCGGTCTTCGACGCCTCACTGTGGACCGACTCCGCCGAGCGCGACGTACTGCGGGCCTTCTACTCGCTGCTCAACCGACGTCGGTTCTTCGGAGTTCCCGAAGAGGAGCGGCTGGTCAAGCTGCTCGCCCAGAGCATGGACTCCCAGGAGGAAGTCACCGAGGCGCTCGGCGTGCAGGTCCGCCAGGCGGTGGAGCTGTTGGTCGCCGCGATCGGCCGGGCCGACACCCGCGCGCGTGAGCGCGGGGACCGGGACCTGAGCGGGGTGTCCGCGCACGACGTGTACCGGGGTTCGGTCTCGGTGATGATGCGGGTGGTGTTCCTGCTCTTCGCCGAGGAGCGCGGCCTGCTGCCCTCCGACAACGACCTGTACGCCCGGGCGTACTCGGCGGGTGGGCTGTACCAGGAGCTGCACGAACAGGCACGGGAAGGCACCGAGGACGACCTGGAGCGGACCACGGCGGCCTGGCACCGACTGCTGGCGCTGTTCAACGCGGTCTACGGCGGTGTGGACCACCCCCGGCTGAAGATGCACCCGCTCGACGGATCGCTGTTCAACCCCGAGACCTTCCCATGGATGCCGCTGGACATCGATGACCGCACCGTGCTGCACATGCTCAAGGCAGTGCAGTACGTGCGGGTCGGCAAGGGCAAGTCGGCCGAACTGCGCAAGCTGTCCTTCCGCGCGCTGGACGTGGAGCAGATCGGTTACGTGTACGAGGGTCTGCTGTCCTTCGACGGTTTCCGAGCCGAGGACCTCGTGGTGGGGCTCGTCGGCAAGGAGGGTTCCGAGGAGGAGGTGGAGCTGCGCGCGTTGGAGGAGTTGGCGGCGCAGTGCACCGACGTGGAGTCGTTGGCGGACGCGCTGGCCACCAAGTACAAGGACTCCAAGATCGGGTCCAAGAACAAGCTGGCCAAGCTCCTGGCCCCGATGGGCCGGGCGGAAGAGCAAGAAGCCCGCAAGAAGCTGCGCGGGGTGCTTCCCCGTGAGGATGATCTGGTGGATCGGCTGCTGCCGTTCTTCCGCCTCATCCGGCTGGACCTGCGCGGGCTGCCACTGGTGATCCGTTCCGGGGAGCTGTACGTCACCGACTCCTCGCTGCGTAAGAACACGGGGACGCACTACACGCCGAGGTTCCTCGCGGAGGAGGTCGTCTG
>NZ_JBSHCT010000072.1:0-2644 GCF_053615935.1 Nocardiopsis sp. NPDC055879 | reverse complement strand
GGACCAGCGGTCCCTCACCCTGCTCGGCCACGTGCAACCGCAGCCCGTTCACCTCGACGTGGTGGTGCTTGAGGTCCATGTCGGTTCCTTTCGTGCCCTTGTGGTCGGCGGAGGTCGGTCAGCCCGGGACTCGCAGGCCCGCCAGGTAGCGCCGGTGGTTCTTTCTGTGACTTCGGTAGGCCAAGGCCAGGAACGTGTACACCGTGCTCAAGCTCATGACGGCTGCGCCAAGGGGATCCAGCCAGAACGAGAACACCGAGAAAGCGCTCGCGGTGAACAGGGACAGGGGCGCGGTCACCACGGTCACCAGGTCGCGGGCCCGAGATCGTCGTTCCGCGAGGGCCGCGGAGAGTACCCCGGCCGCAGCGGGACCCCAGAAAGCGGTACCGAGTAGGAGGCCGGGAAAGGCCCGAAGACTCAGCGGCCATCGTCGACGGGCCTTCGCGGTCAGCCACGGTAGGAGCGCCAGGGCTAGAGACAGTGATACACCGCCGGTAGTCAGGACGAACGTCTCGAATCGGATGGGAGCGGACATTAAGAAGAAGAGCGGGACGAAGCAGTGGACCAAGTTGAACGCGTAGGGCCCGAAGACCAGGCCGGTCTCGAACCCGACCGGGGCGTCCCGCCGGGGGACGAGGCTCGAGAAACAACTGTGCACGACCATGGGACGCAAGTCCCCACGTGCCTCCGTGGTCTCACACCAGTCCGACTCCAGGTCCCCGTCCGGGGTCAGCCCTCGTGTGAGCATGGTGCGCCAGTATTCCGGGTCGTCGCCACGCTCGATCCGGCGGTGGGCCAGGCCTCTCAAGATGGAGCCGCGACCTGTGGTGGCCCCGGCCCGGGCTATTCGTTCGGCCTCACGATGGTCCCCCTTTTCCTCTTCGAGATGGACGTAGTGCTCTAATAACGCGGCCGGCGCGGAGGCGTCGGGTGGGCCCTCGAGGCCGGCCGCGGCACGTAGGGCGGCGACTCGTTCCGGACCGGTGCCATGCCCGAGGGACAGCTCATGGAAACGGGCGGCGTTGGCCCAGTCGCCTTCGAGCTCCAACTCTTCGGCCTGTTCGGACCATGAGCCATAGCACTGGTGTTCACGTAACCACCGGACCGAGAGCAGGGCCAGGTCCGGGCGAGCGGCCTCCAAGAGCGGATCCACCGGGGATATGGCGTCGGACATGAACCGGATGTCCTGGGGGAACTCTGAGGCGGGGGTCTCGGCGAATGAATCGACGACGTCTTCGGCCAAGTGCATCGCACCCGCTCGCACCACGTGGACCAGAACGCGCTGGGCATGTCCTTGCGCGCGCCAATGGTAGGAGCGAAGGCGGGAGCGCAAGAGGGTCCTCGGCCTACCCCATGTGAATTCGGAACGTTCGAAGGCGCCCCTCGAGTCTGCGACTTCCGCACCGAGAAATCCCAGCAGGGCGGGCACCCTGGCGTGCTCTCCCGAGTTCAGGTATCCGCGCACCAGGGAAGGGACGGCCCCCGAGCCGCTGACGCGCAGCGACAACTCCTCCAACTCGTTGGCGGCCGCCGGCTCTCCTTGGTTCCGGTACAGGTGGGAGGTCCAGGCCAGGAGGATGCCCAGGTGTCCGTGGTGGTGTTCCTCTGTCCCGAACATGAACGTCCGGGGGTGGCCGGCAGGGCGGTCCGAGGCCGTCCCTACCCCGTGGGTGAAACCGGGGACACCACCGACCCGCGCGGCCAGGTGGCGGGCCAGAGTGATCGGTGTGCCGTCCCTGAGGTGACGGGCCAACTCCCCTGTTGTCTCCCGCTGGGAGTCCTCGCCTTCGCGCCCCTCTTCCCAGGACGCGGGTGGGGTGAAACGGTGCAGATAGCGCAGGAGCGCTTCGTCGATGAACTCACCATTCCGGGGCCACAGGACCCGGGCACGTTCGTCGTCTCCCGCGGCCTTCGCCGCCCATGCCAGGAAGCACAAGAGCGGCCCGTTCCACCAAGGGGCCCCGGGACGACGCATACGTTCCGCCGCCTCGACCGCCGCCGGTTCGGTCAGTAGGCAGCCGACGATCTCCTCCAACGCCACCTCATCGAGATCGTCGGCGGCCAGTACATCGATCGCCTCCGCACGGTACCCCTGCTCCGTGAGGATTTCCGCCAGGATGCGTACAACCTGTGGGTTCTCGTTATGCTCCACGGACCGGCGCGCCAGGTGTTCCGCGGTGGCCGTGTCCCCCCGACGTCTCAGGTATCGGATGAGGATCCTCTGAACCTCCGTGAGGTGGAGCCGGTCCTCACGGTCGGATGCCCCCGTGCCGCCTTCTGGGAACGCCAGGCGTTCGGCTCCCGCCAGGTCCCCACGGCGTAGGCGAAGACGCAGCGCGAGCTCTCGGGTCAGGGAGTCGTCGAGGTCATTCAGGAGTCGTTCGACCACCTCCGTGCGGCCGGAGACCGCCAGCGATTCCAAGCTCGAGAGGAGATCCCACACCCTGGTGCCGGCCTGGACGGCGAGTTCGAGGAAGCGGGCACCGGAGTCCAGGTCCTTGGCTGAGAGCGCGGCCTTGGTGATCTCGCGGAGGACTTCCGGATCCCCGGACTCGGCGAGGGCCTCGATGAATTCGGGATGCGTCGGCCATCCCTCGTAGGTGTGGGGACTACTCGGGCCCCGGAAGGGGGCCATCGGTTGCAG
>NZ_JBSHCT010000071.1:0-2712 GCF_053615935.1 Nocardiopsis sp. NPDC055879 | reverse complement strand
TCCGTGTACATGTGTGCCACGTGTCACACCGTTGCACAGAGGGACCCGGTTCCGGCAGGTTCGACCAGGGACACTGGTCGTTTCACCGATCCCCGTACCGAGTCACGCGCGCCACCTCGAATCGGGGATCCGCGGGAGCGAAAGCGGGCCTGGCGAAGAGGCCTTGGGGGACTTGGAACCCTTGCTCCACCTGTGGTTCCACCGCTTCGCCCCGGGGAGGCCGGCGGCCCGCCTCCACCCCCGAAAGCCTCCCTAGCGCCACTTGAACACGGCCGTCCGGGTTATCAAGACGTTACGTGCGTGCAACACCCAACCCGCGAAACAGACAAACGTGACACACGACACTATAGGTAGCTTTCTGCTGCCTTTGGGAAACCGGTGCGTGTTCTCGGACTCCCCCAAGAGTCGAAAGAACCACGCGCGGGCCACCGCAGGCCGTCGAGTTTCCACAGCCTGTGGACAACGGACTCACTCGGTCCGTACTCCTGCTCGCCTTCGGTCAGCGCAGGTCGCTCTTGGCGGTGTGGAGGAAGGCGTTCCACTCGGCCTGGTCGTAGATCAGCCCACCCAACTCACGGTTCTGGGCATCGCGGACAGCGGTACCGGTTGGCCAGTCCGCCACCTCGACACAGTTGTGGGCTCCGGAACTGTAGGAGGACTTGCGGAATTCCAGGCTCATGCTCATGTGGGAAGTCCTTCTACTAAGGGTTCCACCCGCGACTTGCGAGGATCACCTTCGGTCAGCGCAGGTCACTCTTGGCAGTGTGGAGGAAAGCGTTCCACTCGGCCTGGTCGTAGATCAGCGCACCCAACTCACGGTTCTGGGTATCACGAACAGCGGAGAAAGCGGGGGTACCGGCCACCTCAACGCAGTTGCCGTTGGCCCCGCTGTAGGAGGACTTGCGGAAGTCTGTCGGCACATGCGCCACCTCCACACACTCCCCCTGAGAGGCGCTATAGGTGGACTTGTACCAGCCCTCCGCAGGAATGCTCTGGTTCATCTCATGCCTTACATAGATGTTCGAAGACCGTCGGTATGTTGTGATGTCCGGCGGGTCCCCCATGAAGATGTCAGCGGTTGGCCCTGCCATACCCTCTGGTGCGGAAGTCATAGCGAAGATGAACTTGCTGATGCCGAGACCGGCGCTACGTGCAAGGTCATCGGCGCCTGATCGAGCCTGTCGGTTCTCCGGCCTTTCCGACCATCAGGCTTTGTTCAGGAGCACGCGTGCGTGGTGGTGAAGCAACGGTGCGAGCCCAGGGACCGCACCGGTTACCCCGGTCGTCGGAACCGATCCCGAGCAGAGACCTGGCACAGAGACCGCCACGGGTGGAGCCACTGGACTCCACCCGCGACGCTTGGGACTGTTTCACTAGCCGAGGTCGCGCTTGGCGAGGTTGAGGAAGGATTCCCACTCGCCACCGGGGAAGAAGAGCGCCCCGAGTTCGCGGTGCTTGGTGTCTCGGATGGCGGCACCGGAAATTTCGTCCGCCACCTCCACGCAGGCAGTCTGATCAGCGCTGTAGGTCGACTTCCTCCAGTTGGCTGGTCTGCGGGCATTGGCCTGGAGTTTTCGCGTCATGGATTGTCACAATTCCTTGCGGATGCCGGAGAGGAGCTTGCGGAGCATGTTGCCCCCGACGCCGGCGAGCCGGAGTTGGTTGAAGATCGCCTCATGGTTCCGAAGGTCGCGGGGGTTTTCGAGGAAGAGATTACTGCGATGCCCCTCTACGTAGACGGTCGAGAGTCCGTCCTGGGGCAACTTGAGGATCATGAAGGTCGGCACAACCATACCGACGTGTGCTCCTGCTTCGTGAGGTATCACCTGAAGTGTGACGTTGGGGTGCTCGGACAGTTCCAACAGGTGGGTCAGCTGTCCTCGCATCACTTGAGTGCCTCCGACCTGCTGACGCACAGCGCTTTCGCCGAGAATCACCCACAGCTTGGGGCCGCTGTCGGAGAGGTTCTGACTGACTCGTTGTGAGCGGACCTCGATCTGTCGTTCAAGGTCTTCTGGGCTGATAGCGCTGTTGACACCGGTGATGATGGCGCGTGCATAGTCCTCAGTTTGGAACAGACCGGTGACGACTGTGCTGGTGTAAGCCTCGATCTCAGAGGCGCTGGCCTCCAAGCCGATGAAGGTTCCGTAGCGCTGTTCCAAGTCGTAGGACTGCCACCAGCCGCGCTTGCCGGCCTGTCGTCGTAGCTGGAGCAGGGCTTCGGATTCCCGATCGGGGAGTTCGTAGTGCCGCGCCAGCTGTCGCAGCTCCTTCTCTCTGGGCACACGCTCGGCGGACTCCCACCGGCTCACCGTGGAGGTAGTCACCTCAAGGACCTTCGCAACCTGGGTGATCGTCAGCGCGTGCTGTGCGCGTAGCTGTTGGAGTTCGCGACCCAACTGCCATTGGGCGACGGTGGGGCTTGCTATCGGCATGAGGTCATCCTACATAATTAGAGTTGCCAATTAGCCTTCCCAAGCAAGTCACGCAGAGTCATACTCTGACTATGGCTAGTTCTCCCCGCTGGCGCAGGGGATTGTGCAGAACAGCGAGTACGGGCTGGCCGCCCTTCGCGGGCAACATGTCCGACGTCGGACATGAAGAAGGCCCTGGCGGGTGCTATCACCACCCGCCAGGGCCAGCCGACAACCAACCCTTCAACCAGGAGTTGCCCACCTGACCATTGTCCCTGAAATCCCCACGCCCGCCTAC
>NZ_JBSHCT010000070.1:0-2757 GCF_053615935.1 Nocardiopsis sp. NPDC055879 | reverse complement strand
CCAATCGAGCACCCGTAGCTCAGTGGATAGAGCACCGGACTTCTAATCCGACGGTCGCAGGTTCGAATCCTGCCGGGTGCGCCACAAAACCCCAGTTCAGACGGGGTGCGCGAGGACCTCGAACGAGGTCCTCGCCGCGTTTAGGGGCCATGTGTGCTCCTCGTGTGCTCCCCAGTACAAGGCGAGTGCAGGTGGGGGTCCACCTCACGGAGCACTTTGCCATCCCGTGACCCTGGCGGCCCACTCCAGGACTGCCCCGCACCCTCCCACCAGTGCCCCACAGTCGCACCGACACGCGCAGCCCCGAGCCTGTACGCCGCAATGCCTCAACCGGCCAGATACGGACGCTTCCCCCGAAACCCCTTACCCCAAAGGCCTTCACCCACCACAATCAGATGGCATGAACAAGACGAGGTGGATCGGTGTAGCAGCAGCGACTGTCGCAATCGTCGCCGCGCTGAGCGCGGGACTGTGGCTCGGTGGCGGGCCGTCCTCACGCGCGGGATGGGAGGCCGCGTCCTGGACTGCGGGCATCACCGCTGCCCTGAGTCTGGTCGCCAACGTGATCGTCTGGGCAACCACATCCACCAAGTCCTCCCCTGCTCAACCCTCCGGCGCCCCTATGCGCACGGACAATACGGTGAACGGGAACATCTCAGACAGCACCGTGGTCCAAGGCCACGAGGTGCACGTGGACAACCCCACCTATAGAGGAAACCACAACGATTTCCGAGGTGGCACCTTCAACGGCCCCTTCATCAACGAACAACACCACCGGAGCAGCCCTGGCGAGAACACGGAGCCTGGCCAGTGAACGCTTCCTACGAGGGCCACCACAACGATTACCGCGGCAGCGTCTTCAACGGCCCGTTCATCAACGAACAACACCTCCAACTACCCCCACACGAGATCAACTGGCCCATCCGTATCGGTGTGATCCCCGAGGAAGCCGTTCATTACCAGCACCGCGCTATCGCTGAACAACTCGAACAGGCCTTGGACGGCTTCGGAACCGTGGTACTGCGACAAGTGTTGTCCGGTACCGGCGGCGTCGGTAAGACCCAACTGGTCGCCCACCACGCCCGTACCCTGCGCGCCATTACCGACCCCGACCACCGGGTCGACGTTCTGGTCTGGGCCAACGCCGCCACCCGCACAGGCATCACCTCCGCCTACAGCCACGCCGCCCGACAGCTGTACAGCAACGTCCCCGACGACCCCGAGGACGCCGCCGCCTTCTTTCTCGCCTGGCTTGGCGACCCCAACAAGCACCAGGGGCGCCGCTGGCTCGTCATCTGGGACGACCTCGCCGACCCTGCCCCGGTCACAGACCTATGGCCTCCGCACGATCAGCCCCACGGGCGCACCCTGGTCACCACCCGCAGGCGCGACCACTCCCTCACCACGCAGGGCCGCCATCTCATCGACGTCGACGTTTACACCGTCCATGAGGCTCGCGCCTTCCTCGCCAATGCCCTCGACGAAGCAGGCATAGACCATACCGACACGGACCTGGGCACCTTGGCCGAGTCCCTGGGGCGCCTGCCTCTAGCCCTGGGACAGGCCGTGCCCTACATGGCCGAACTCGGTATGAGCTGCGACGAGTACCTGCAGGTGTTCCACGACCGGATGAGCACCCTGCGCGAGGTGTTCCCCGACTGGGACACCGACACCCCTCTGGCCGCCACCTGGGACCTGTCCCTGACCATGGCCGACACCTTCACCCCCCAGGGCTTGGCCCGCCCCTTGATGGGACTCGTCGCCCTTCTGGATGGCGAGGGCCTCCCCTCGGCCGTGCTCCACGCCCCATCGGCCCGGGACTACCTCGCCACCCGCGCCCCGAAGGCCGCGCTGAACGGCGCGACCATCTCCGTCCATCAAGTGCGCACCGCTCTGGCCGGGCTACACCGACTGAACCTGATCACCCGCCCCAGCGCTGGATCCGATATCGGGGCGAACGGGGCGTTCGTCCGGGTGCACCAGCTCGTGCAGCGCGCCACCCGTGAACACCCCGCCACTCACCCCACACCCGAGTCAGTGCACGCCACTGCCGATGCCCTGCACCACACCTGGAACAACATCGATCGTGACCCCGACCTGGCTCAACGGCTGCGTGCCAACACCACCGCCTTGCGATCTCACCCCAACGTCCAAGGGCGATCCAGCGAGGAATGGCTATGGGAACCCGATGGGCACCCTGTGTTGTTTCACGCCGGCCGAAGCCTGGGAGAGAGCGGCCAATTCAAAGATGCGGTGGTGTACTGGGAGGACCTGACGCGCACTGCCGAGCATCACTTTGGGCCCAGCCACCTCAATACTCTCACCACCCGAGGCAGTCTCGCCCATTGGCAGGGCAGAGCCGGAGACCCCACGGGCGCAGTCACCTCACTCGAACAACTCCTCCCCGACTGCATCCGCGTCCTGGGCCCCGACCACCGGGCCACCTTCACCACACGCCACAACCTCGCTCACTGGCAAGGCGAAGCCGGAAACCCAGCAAGCGCAGTCGCCACCATCTTCGGGAACCTCATCCCCGAAGAACAACGCGTCCTGGGCCCCGACCACCCCGACATTCTCACCACCCGAGGCAGTCTCGCCCATTGGCAGGGCAGAGCCGGAGACCCCACGGGCGCAGTCACCTCACTCGAACAACTCCTCACCGACCAACAACGAGTCCTCGGACCCGACCACCCCAACATTCTCACCACCCGCAGCAGCCTTGCCTTATGGCAGGGCAAAGCCGGAAACCCCGCAGAA
>NZ_JBSHCT010000069.1:0-3028 GCF_053615935.1 Nocardiopsis sp. NPDC055879 | reverse complement strand
CCCGTGCCCTGGCCGCCGACGCGCTGGCCGCTTGGCGAGAGGCCCGGGACATCCCCAGCCGACAGCGCAACCAGGTGGGTCGCAACTACCTTCGCGGCTTCCTGGTCCCGGCCCTGCGGCTGCTCGGCTACGACGTTCCGGCCGCGGCCGGCTTCCACCAGCTTCGGACCAAGGGCCTGGACCGCGGCTACTTCGAGTTCTCCCGGATCACCTGGAACGGCAACCCCACGGTGCCCCAGTTCGGCAGCAAATTGCACGGCCGACTCCGGGTGATGGTCTGCTGGGGTCAACCCCGAGCCGAACTCCTGCGCAGCTGGGTGGACAAGGACACGGCGGGCGGACCGCTCCTGGTCGCCTACCTGGGCACGATGTCCGCCGAGGTACGCCGTCGATTCGCGGTGGAGGCCGTGCACAACGAGACACCGGTCATCGTGCTCGACGACGCGGCCCTGGCCTACCTGGCCGCCCACGGCGACCGTCAGGTCGACACGGCCCTCTCGGTGCTGCTGCCCTTCTCGTCGGTCCAGCCCTACGTGCGCAAGAAGCGTTCCCTGGTACCGCCGGAGATGTTCTACGGCCGGGACACCGAACGCCGCTCAGTGATCGATCCCGAGGACACCCAGGTGGTCTTCGGCGGGCGCGGTCTGGGCAAGTCGGCGCTGCTGGACTCGGCCAAGAACGCCTTCGAACGCGAACCCGAAAGGGTGGCCCTGCACATCGAACTGAGCACCGTCGCGATCGGGCAGGGCGTCCAGGGGGCGGACGCCGTTTGGGACGTGCTGCTGCGTGAACTCCGCTTGGTGGGCGTGGTCCCCAAAGCCGGCCGAAGGGACACCGGCAAGGCCTACGACCTGGTGCGCGCGGGTGTACTGGCCTGGCTCACCGCGGACTCCCGACGCAGGCTCCTGATCATGCTCGACGAGTCCGACGGGTTCTTCGAGGCCGACGCGCCCCGCTTCCTGGAGACCAACCGGCTCAAGGAACTCGGGCAGCTCTCGGGTGCTCAGGGACGAGCCAAGGTCGTCTTCGCCGGTCTGCACTCGGTCCAGCGCTACTCGAAGGTCTCCAACAACACCTTCAAACACCTGGCCCAGAGCCCGACGATGATCGGTCACCTCAGCCCCTACCACGCCCACAAGTTGGTGACCGTGCCCATGGGCGCGCTCGGCTTCCGGTTCGAGAGCGACGAACTCATCCACCGGATCCTCGGCCACTGCTCCTACCAGCCCTTCCTGCTACAGATGTTCTGTGACCGGCTGGTTCGACACATGCACGAGATGAGGCGTACCGGGGTCGGCGCGCAGGAACCGCCCTACACCGTGGTCCGCACCGACGTGGAGGCCGTGGAGGGCGACCCGGAGTTGCGGGAGGACATCATCGAGACCTTCCGCGACACCCTCCACCTGGACCCCAGGTACAACATCATCGCCTGCGTGCTCGCCCACCACGCCTACGAGCGTGGTCTGGACGTGCGCCTGAGCGAGGTGGACCTGCGGGAGGAATGCCTGGACTACTGGCGGAAGGGCTTCGAAGGCCTCGACTCCGACGCCTTCCGCGCCTACCTCAAGGAGATGGTGGGCCTCGGCCTGCTGGCCGACAACCGTGACCTGCGCGGCTGGCGGCTGCGTTCGGCCAACGCGCTGCGGATGATGGGCACCAACGAAGCGGTCATGACCACCCTGGTCAACGCCGACGAAGCGATGGTCCCGGCCGAGTCCATCACCCTGGCCGTGCGTCGACAGCTGGAGGACGATCGTCTGGCGCCCGTCACCGCTTCCCAACTCGATGACCTGCTCGGCGACCACGCCAACCAGGTTCGGTTGGTGCTCGGCTCGACCGCGACGGGCATCGCCGACGTCACCGAGACGATCCGTTCGGTACGCGACGACTTCGGGGGCCGCTTCGATCTCCAAGAGCCCCAAGACCGACGTCGCTACGAAGAGGCCCTCGGCCAGGGACGCGCGGGACAACGCCGCATCGTCCTGTCCGACCTGGCCCGGGTCACCTCCCGCGCCGACACCTGCCTGGCCAGTGTGGAGGCCGCGTCGGAGCGCACGCCTTTGGGCCGTGGGGTGACCCGGTCGGTGGTCCTGGTCTCCGACCCCGAACAGATGGAGTTCTGGGAGACGTTGCTCGCCGACCCCGAACACCGTGGGGTGGGGTTGGTCCGGCTGCGCCGGCACGATGAGCTCTCCCTGCGGAACTGGTCCCGCGCCACCGAACTGTTCACCACCACCGAACGCCAGGAACTACTTCTGGAGACCACCGGGGGTTGGCCGATCCTGGTGGACCGCGCCCAGGAACTGGCCGGTCGGTACCAGGAGAAGAAGGCGCTGGAACGGCTGGCCAAGGAGCTGGCCCAGCCAGGCCGCGCCGCCGCGTTGGTCGACCAGGTCGGCCTGACCGCCCACCGGCCCCTCGCCGCCGCCTTCGACGCCATCGTGGAGCTGCTCGACGGGTCGGTCACCCACGGCGATCTGGTCGAGGCGGTCGTGCTCAAGGACGCCCACCCCGACCCCCACACCGCGGTGGAGTGCCTGGACGCGCTGGGCGTGTTCGACCGGACCGAGGGCGACACCTACCGGGTCGAACCACTCCTGGCCCGCTGCTGGCACCACCGGGACCTGTGACCGGAGCAAGCGAACGGCCCGGGGCGGACACGACGTCCACCCCGGGCCGAACCCGGCCTCAAGCGGCCTCAAGCGGCCTTGAGCAGGTCGTCGATCTGGGTGATGGCCGGGTGCTTCGCACCGCGCAACCGCACCAGGTCCTCGCGCAGGGAACGCAGGGTGCGACCCGCCTCCTCGCGCCGTCCCGCCCCCAACTCCAGCAGCCCGATCTGGCGGCGCAACTCCAAGGGACGGTGGTCATCGGAGCCGAACGCCGCGACCTCGTCCGCCAACAGCGCGGTCAACGATTCCAGCGCGGCGGCGGTGTCCCCGGCCAGGGCCCGGCACGTGGCGTCCTGCAACCGGCAGCGGAACACCAGGCTCCGGTCGCTGCCCGGGGCCCGCCCCAGGTCCTCGGC
>NZ_JBSHCT010000068.1:0-3051 GCF_053615935.1 Nocardiopsis sp. NPDC055879 | reverse complement strand
GTGGTGTTGTCGGTTGATGAGTTGGTGTTGCGGCCGGCTGGTGGGTTGGTGTCGGGTGGTGGGCCGTTGTACGGCTTGTCCTGGACACCGACCGAACCGACCACGACCGAAACCTCCGACGGCCCGGACGGCGCGACCGTGCGCTTGGACCCCGGAGCCGGAGCGGACGCACTGGGTACGTTGTCCGACCCGATCCCATCGACGGTGGTGGTCCCCCTCCGGACCTGGGAGGGCGATCTCACGGAGGCCCCGGCCGCTGCCAGGGCCGCCACCGCGAGCGCACTCGAACTCCTTCGGACCTGGATCGCGGACGAGAGGTACGCCGACTCCCGACTCGTCTTCGCCGTCACGGTCCCGACCATCGAAGCGGTCGATGACGACATCGTCACCGCGGCCGTGAGAGGTCTGGTCCGTGCGGCCCAGAACGAACACCCGGGCCGTTTCGGATTGGTCTTCACCGACGATCCGACGACGATGTCTCCCGCCCTCGACCTGTTGGACCGGGAGACCGAACTCCTGATGTGGGAGGGAGAACCGCGGGCCCGCAGAATCACGCGGTCGGTCGAGAGCGACTCGTCCGAGACACCGGCGCTCGACGGCACGGTCCTGGTCACCGGGGCCACGGGGACACTGGGCGGCCTGGTCGCGCGACACCTGGTCGAACGACATGGCGTACGCGGACTGGTCCTCGCGGGACGAAGGGGTGCCGAAGCCCCCGGCATGGCCGAGCTCGCCGACGAGCTCGGGGCCCAGGGAGTGGAGGTACGCGTCGTCTCCTGCGACGTGACGGACGCCCACTCGGTGGCGGCGGCACTCGAAGGGGTTCCCGCGGAACTCCCGCTCAAGGCGGTGGTCCACGCGGCGGGCCTGCTGGACGACGGTGTCGTCTCCGGGCTCGACCCCGATCGGATCGCGCACGTCCTCGCACCCAAGCTCGATGGCGCGGTGACCCTGTGGCACCAGGTCAAGGACCTCAAGCCGTCGGCCTTCGTGCTCTTCTCCTCGGTGTCGGGGACCCTCGGCGGGGCCGGGCAGGGAGCCTACTCGGCGGCCAACTCCGCGTTGGACGCGTTGGCCTCGCGACTGCGGAGCGAGGGTGCTCCGGCGACCTCGGTGGCCTGGGGTGTCTGGGGCGAGGACAGTGAGATGACCGCCAAGCTGAGTGACGCGGACCGCAAGAGGGTCTCGCGGTCCGGTATCGAGGTTCTGCGGACCGATGAGGCCCTGGAGCTCTTCGACTCGTCTCTGGCCTCGGGTGCGGCGTTCGTGGCGGCGGCCAAGTTCGCCTCCCGTCAGCTACGGGACGCCGAATCGGACGGCTTCCTTCTGCCGATCCTCCGCGACCTCGTCCCACGTTCGAGTAGGGCGCTTCCGGTCGCGACCGCCGCTGACGAGGAACCCGGTTCGGGTACGGCCTCTCTGCCGGAGCGACTGGCGGCGATGGCGGACGAGCAGCGTCGGGAACTGTTGCGGGGCCTGGTCGGGCAGACCGCGGCGACGGTGCTGGGCTATTCCGGTGCCGATGCGGTCGACCCGGATCGAGGGCTCCTCGACATCGGGTTCGACTCGCTCACGGCGGTCGAGCTCCGTAATCGCCTGGGGAAGGCGACCGGGCTTCGACTCCCCGTGACCCTGCTCTTCGACTACCCCACCGTTCTGGGGATCGCGGACCACCTGTACGAGGAACTCATGCCGGATCCTGACGCGGCCCTGCGTGACCGTCTCGACTCCCTGGAACGCCAGATCCGGGAGATCGCCGAGGACGAGTCCGCACGAGAGCGATTGCGGACCCGGTTGCGAGCCGTTCTCGACGTGGAGCCCCAGGGCGACGAGGAGTCGGGCGTGGTCTCTCGGATCGAGTCCGCGAGTGATGACGAGATGTTCGCCTTTATCGACCAGGAACTCGGTGCCGAAGATGAGTGAAGAGAAACTTCGTAGCTACCTCAAGAAGGTCGCGGCCGACCTCCACCGCACTCGCGAACAGCTCAAGAAGGAGCGGGAGGAGCGGAACGAACCCATGGCCATCGTCGGTATGGCCTGTCGCTTCCCCGGCGGGGTCACCACACCCGCAGAACTGTGGGATCTGGTGGACGAGGGGCGAGACGCCATCGCCCCCTTCCCGGAGGACCGTGGGTGGGACGTCGAGTCCCTCTACGACCCCGAGGGAGCGACCCCCGGCAGCTCTTATTGCCGCGAGGGCGGGTTCATCGACACCGCGTACGAGTTCGAACCCGGGTTCTTCGGTATCTCCCCCCGGGAGGCCATGGCCATGGACCCTCAGCAGCGGTTGCTGCTGGAGACCTCCTGGGAGGCGCTGGAGGACGCCGGGTTGAACGCGCATGAGATGCGTGGGAGCGACACCGGGGTCTTCGCGGGGGTGATGTACCAGGACTACACCAGACGGGAACTGGACATCCCCGAGGACCTGGAGGGCTATACCGGCGCCGGTGGGTCGGGGAGTATCGCCTCCGGTCGGGTGTCCTACGTCTTCGGTTTCGAGGGGCCGGCGATCACCGTGGACACGGCGTGTTCGTCGTCGTTGGTCGCGCTGCACCTGGCCACGCAGGCGTTGCGCGAGGGCGAGTGCTCGATGGCGCTGGTGTCGGGATCGATGGTGATGTCGACACCGGTCGCCTTCACCGACTTCAGCCGCCAGGGCGGGCTCGCGCGCGATGGGCGTTGCAAGGCGTTCTCCACCGAGGCCGACGGCACCGGCTGGGGTGAGGGTGTGGGCACTCTCGTGGTCGAACCGCTGTCTCGTGCGCGTGAGCGGGGGCATCGTGTGCTGGGTCTGGTGCGTGGCAGCGCGGTCAACCAGGATGGCGCGTCCAGTGGGTTGACCGCTCCGAACGGTCCCTCGCAGCAGCGTGTGGTGCGGGCGGCTCTGCGTGACGCGGGTCTTTCGGCGGATGACGTGGACATGGTCGAGGCGCATGGGACGGGGACCGCTCTTGGGGATCCGATCGAGGCCGAGGCGTTGCTGAAGGTCTATGGGCGTGAGCGTGAGCGGCCGTTGTGGTTGGGATCGCTCAAGTCCAACATCGGTCACAC
>NZ_JBSHCT010000067.1:0-3200 GCF_053615935.1 Nocardiopsis sp. NPDC055879 | reverse complement strand
GCATATAATCAGAGTATGAGCTTTCCTCCCCACGCACCGCGCCCGACCGGGAACACCCCGGTCGATAAGGCGATGGCGGGTGCGCGGGAGATCGCAGTGGAATTCTCCGGCCGGGATATCCCGTTCGGGTGCGAAGCCGATGCGCTCGCACAGTTCGGCCGCCTCAACCAGGAAACAGACCGCATCCGCTACGGGATGCTGCCCGCCCTAGCCCGTATGGAGGCCACCGGCGCCCTGCTGGAAGAGGGCGGACAGCGCAGCATCCAGACGTGGATCACCCACCAGTGGGGCACCACCCCGGCCGAGGCCAAGAGCCTCGCCACCCTCGCCCGCGCCCTACACCGGCAGCAGCTGCCCTTGGTGGAAGAAGCGTTCGGGAAGCAGACTCTGTCTTTGGGTGAGGCGTGCGCCATCGCGACCTCCACCGAAAAAGCGACTACCGAGTGGGCGAAGGTCCTGGAAACTGCGGATGAGGAATTCCGTGCCCAGTGTCCTTCGGTGGAGGGGTTTCGGGCCCGGTTGGAATACGGGCTCATCGCCTATAAACAGGAATGCCCGCAGGCTTCGGTGCGCCAGTTGCGGGACGCGGCGAAATGGTTCGTGGCCCGCCTGGATCCGGATAAGGTCGACCGGGACTACGATGAAACGTTCGAGAACCGGGGCGCGCAGTTCTCGCCCACCTTCGAGGGTGGGTTCCTGCTACGGATGTGGGGGCCGGGGGCCGATAACGAGCTGATCCAGGCCGCCTTGGAGGCTTACACCGAGCCGTATGGGCCGGAGAACGCCGCCGTGGCGAAGCATCAGCGCATCTATGACGCGATGAGGCGGATCTTCGAGACCGCTCTGACTCACCGGGGTTGCTCCAGTCTGAGCCGCCAACCGTTGGCGACCCTGAACATCACCGTGCCGCTGAAGCGGTTCCTGGGTGATGGGTCGGCCGAGCCCGCCACTACCGAGGATGGTGTGGTGTTGCCTGATCAGATGGTGGCCCGTTTGACCCCCGAGAGTTGGTTGCGCCGGTTCGTGACCGATGCCCAGGGTCGGACTCTGTTGGATGTGGGGCGTAAGCAGCGGTGCGCTCCGGATCCGGTCCGTCAAGCGGCGGGGTTCAAGAAGCCCTACTGCGAGTGGCACCAGGGCTGTGACATGCCGCGTAGCTGGTCGCAGTACGACCACATCGTCCCCTTCTCCCACGGCGGGGTGACCAGTGCCGAGAACATGCAGGTGCTGTGCTCGACCCATAACCGGCTCAAGCACCGGTTGCAGGCCAAGGTGAACCGGCAGATCTGGGAGCACCACCACGCCCAGAACCGACAGGACACCGAGACCAGCGGATCCGGGGATGGTGAGGGGGAGCCGGCCCCAGCCACCTCCCCCTAACCACCACCCGCTTCCACGACCATGCGTTCCCGCCAGGTGGAACCCCACCCCGCCGAGAACACCCCGCCGCGACCACCCCGGTTGGGTGTCAGACCCCAAGGGCCCTGTGCCCTGTGGGGATATCGGCATGCCCAGGGGCAGAAACACCGCGAACCCCCGCCCAGAGCCATATCCCGGGGCCGGAGTGGCTCCCATCGGGGGTCTCGGCGCCACTGCCACCACAGGTACCGGCTCCCGCCCCAGGTACCGGCCCACCGGCACCACCAACCCCGTGCAACCCCGTGTTGTCTCTCCATCATGATGATCTTGCTCCTAGCGCCATGTTGGGCGCCCAACATGGCGCTACGAGCAAGATCATCGCTGAGAAGACCAGAGCCGGCCACCGCGAGGACGCGCCCCGCCCCGTGCCCCACCTGTAGCGGGCCCTTCGTGACCCGACCCGTCACGTAGTGGCGACGCGCCCCACGAGGACACCAGAGGGAAGGGAAGGCATCCGGCCGCCTGCGGCCGGACCGGGCCCCCGGGGGCCCGAAGGGCCCGGGGCCGTTGGGACCTCAACCACTCTCCCCCTTCCCCGATAGCCGCCAAACCGCCGCCCGTGCCGCACGGGTCAAGGCCACCAGCCACAGCGTCACAGGACTCAACATTGCCTTGACGCGTGCGGTGCGGGCGGCAACAATCACGCGGCGGGGAAGGAGGGAGAACCCACCCCCACCCCGCCCAACAACCCCAAGGAACTCGACCCCAGGCGCCCCACCAGCAAAAAATTCCCATCTGCACCAAGAACAGCCCCGTTGAGCCCCAGGCCCATCCGGGCTAAGCGTTACAGGACAGAACGTTGTTGCCAGAACTGCTGCCAAAGCGAAGACCGTCAGGCCGTGGTCGGCTCGCTCATGCCTTGATCTCTCGGAGGCTCGGGACCTTGGTCAAGAGGAGCAGTGCTTCCCACAGGCGAAACCGCTCGGTCATCGTGGGGACTGTGTCGAGGACCGGGCCGAAGAATGTCCGCTGTCCTCCGTCTGGCGCTGTAATGGCCATGATCGGCGTACCTATTTCAGCGTCGATGCGGTCGACGCCGTCACGGTGGGAGGCACGTAGCTCGGCATCGTAGTCGGTGGACGTGCCGGCTTTCACGAGTTCGACAGACAGACCGGTGCGTTGCAGCGCCTCACCGAGTTCACCGAGCCATTGCCGTTCGGTGCCATCTGGGTTGGTCCAGAGTGCGTCGTAGAAGGCACCGAGCGATTCGTGTCCGTGCCTGGTCTGGACGGCTGCGGCAACACGTGCGGGGATCCAGAGGTAGCCGTGGGGATCGCCCTCAGGATCGTCGTCGCGATGTTCGTTGAGGATCGACAGACTCATGACACGCCAGTTCACTTCGAGCGGCACTTCGTCGGCGATCTGGGTGATCCAGCGTGCGGTGTGACGGGTGAGCGGGCAGGCGGGATCGAGCCAGAAGTCCACGACCCAACCGGTCTGGGCATCGGTAACGGTCGTTCCTGCGGTTGTGGTGCTCATGTCGTTCTCCTACCTGGGCGGTAATACCCGGGTCCATCCCCGCGTGCACGGGGAGCAGGACTCGTTGACCTGCGGGTTCATCCGGCCCACCGGCCCGAATCCGCAACCGGTCGAGAAACAGACAAACCAGACACCGAACCTCCGCAGTCGCTCCGAAAGACTCACCCAGGTTCCCGGCCGGCACAAGACGGCCGGGAAACCCTCGATTGATCTTGCTTCGGTTCGGTAGACAGATGTCCACTTTCGGATAGTTTGCTACTGAATGAGGAGATTCAAGATGCCTAGGACCCGACCGGCCTACC
>NZ_JBSHCT010000066.1:0-3559 GCF_053615935.1 Nocardiopsis sp. NPDC055879 | reverse complement strand
GTTCGTCCACGTCGCGGGCTTCGACCAGGCCGGAGGGGGTGGCGATCCAGAACGACTGGGTGGCCTCACCGAAATAGATGAGCAGGTGGCGGTTTCGGGCTTGGGCCTGGGCGGCCTGGGCGTGTTCGCGGGAGAACTCGGAGCGGTGTCCACCCAGGCGGGGCAGGGTGCGGGCGCGCTGGGTCCGGCAGGTGCGATGGTCACAGGACGCACAGACCGGACCGGTGGTGGGGGCCGAACGCGGCGGGGCCGGGGTGAAGGTCGTGCCGCTGGTGTGGGTGGGGCGAGTGTCCACGGGGCGACGCGGCGCGGGGATAGGGTGGTTCATCAGATCCTCGTTTTCCTTACAAATGAACTGGTTTGGTTGTTCGGGGGTTCAGGGCCCGGAAGAGCGTTGGCGCGCTCTCCTGGGCCCGTCTCATGTCATCGACGTGACAGAGCGTGGAGTTCAGTTGAGGGCGGCGGTGTTCCATCCGCTGCGGGTCAGGTCGTAGGCCAGGTACAGCCACACGGTGCGGTACTCGGCGTTGCCGTTGTCGCCCCATGAGGTGGCCAAGGCGTCGATCATCGCCAAACCGCGCCCGGACTCGGCTCCCAGGTTCAGCCCGTCCGGGGCCGGGACGAGGCGGGTGTTGCGGGTGTGTAGTCCGCCCCGGTCGTGGCAGCTCAGGTGGAGTCCTTCCTTGTCACGGTGCACCCGCAGGGTGTAGTTGCCACCCGGGAGTCCGGAGAGACTGTGCCGGAGCGCGTTATTGGCCAGCTCGCTGCCCAGCAGGGTGAACAGGTAGCGGTAGTCGCCCGTTTCGGTGGCCGCGCACGTGTCCAGGAACGCGCGGACCAGGGGCATCAGGGCGGGGACTCCAGCGAAGTCGTAGCTGCGCGCTCGGTAGTTGGGGCGCTCGGGCAGGCCGGAGAAGTAGTGGCGTTGGAAGGGCCGGATGAAGCTGGCCAACGGCACCGTGGCCTCGCCCTGAACCGGGACGGGGACAGGGCCAGGGGCGGGCGCGAAGGCGTTTTCGGGCATGACGAACACACTCCTTGACATGGGTCACCGGACTTCAAAGCGTCGGCTCTACGGACACGAAACCTCCGCACCATCCGCCCTGTGTTGCTCAGCGGACAACCGGCGCCTCAGACTCTTGAGAGTCATGATTGATTTTCAATATAGAATCTCAAACAGCTTCCCGCCAGCGATTCACCAACCTGGCCATCCAGGTTTCTCGAAGCTTCCACACCGGGCAGCCGACCCAACTAACGTTCGAACGGCTGACTTCAGACAGACAGGGTGGTGCAAATGGGATCAAGTCCGACAGTGTGGCGACGTTGGCTTGCCCACGAGCTAAAACGTCTCAGGGTGGAGGCCGGACTCAGCCGCAAAGACGTCGCCGCGGAGCTTCGCTGCACCCAAGGGAAGCTGCACTACATCGAGACCGCAATGGTCCCACCACGCGCCCGGGACCTGGAAGAAATCCTCTTCGACCTCTACCAGATTCCCGAGGAACGCCGTGATCACTACCTTCAAGCAGCTCGCAACGCGCGCAAACGAGGCTGGTGGGAGAAGCAGGACGACAGCGTCACCCTGCCGAAATGGTTCTCTTTGTACCTCGGTCTTGAGCAAGGTGCCTCAGAGATCTATACCTGGGAGACTCAGCTGATCCCGGGCCTACTTCAGACCAGGGAGTACGCATACACCGTTATCAACGGGGCGATCGCGGAACAGGGATCTGACGAAGTCGAGAAGTTGGTCGACGTGCGCATAGCCAGGCAGAACATCCTGTCTGGGGAAGAGGCCATCCGGCTCTGGGCTGTCATCGACGAGACAACTCTTCTCCGCGAGGTCGGAGGTCGATCAGTCATGCATGATCAGATTGACCACATCCTCAACCTGAGTTCCCATCCACGCATCACCATCCAGCTCTTGCCACAACCAAGTGGAACTCACGCTGGCATGCTGGGAAGCTTCTCCATCCTAGGGTTCCCAGCTTCCACGGATCCTGGTCTCATCTACCTCGAATACCGCACTGGAGCGATGTACCTTGAGCAACCCTCAGAGATCAAGAACCATCAGATAGCTTTCGAACACCTTCGGATGGCCGCGCTCAAACCTGAACCCTCACGTTCAAGGATGAAGGAGATCATGGAGAACCTGCGATGAATCAAGAATCGCTGGAGTTGAACTGGCATAAAAGCAGCTATAGCGGTGAGACAGGTGGAAACTGCGTGGAGGTAGCGCACATCCCCACCAGCTTCCGGAAGAGCAGCCACAGCGGTGCCGGCGAAGACTGCGTCGAGGTCGCCGAACTCCCCAGAGGCGCGGCCATCCGTGACTCGAAGCACCCCGATGCCGGACACTTCCCCTTCCCCGTCTCCGAGTGGACCGGCTTCCTCAGAAGCGCTCTCCGCTAACCGACCCCGGCCAGAACCCCGCCTGCGGTGGGCCCTCACCCACCGCAGGCGTCTCCCACACGACTGACTCTTGAGGACTTCCAACTCGGGCCCCGGGCCGCTGTCCGCTCCCGGGCTCCAACTGAGAGCGCCGAACGCGGGACGGGGAGGCAACGGCCTCCCCTCCGTGGTCAGGCTCCTAGGAGACGGTCGGTGTAGTCCTTCCAGAACGGGGCGGCCTCCACCGGGCGCACGCCCGCGCGCAGACGCTCGGGAACCCCCGGGCGGTAGAAGTCGGCCAAAGCCCGAGCCAGGTCGGTGACGTCGCCGGGTTCGCACAGCATCCCGTCCACCCCCTCGCGCACGTGGTCGGCGAGGGCGCCCGCACGGGTGGCGATCACCGGTAGACCGTGCTCGTGGGCCAGCCACACGTTCTGACTGGCGGTGGCGGAACGGTACGGCAACACCATGGCGTCGGCGGCGGCGAACAACTCGGGGAGTTCCTCGGCGGGCACGTAGCCCTCGCGGAAGCGCACCCGATCGGCCACCCCGAGACGACGGGCCAACGCGGTCAGGTCGGCGGATCCTCCCCAGAACTCTCCGGCCACGGTCAGGGTGACGTCGCCCGGCGCACCCTCGGCCAGCGCCCGCAGCAACACGTCCACGCCCTTGTAGGGGCGCACGATCCCGAGGAAGAGCAGGTGGCGCCGCTCCCCCGGCTCCGGCGCGGAACGCGCGCCGGTGTCGGGCAGGTGCGGGGGCATCGGCGCGACCACCGGCCGACGACGCTCGGAACCGAGCAGCCCTTCGGCCAGGCGGGCCTGTTCGGTCGAGTGGGTGAGCACCCCATCGGCGCGGCGCAGCAGGGCGCGGACCAGGGAGACGTCCACGGCACGGCGTTCGTGCGGCAGGACGTTGTGGCACAGGACCACCACACGGGTTCGCTCGGCTCCTCGGCTCGGTCGAGCCGAGCGCAGTCCGGCCAGGATCCCCAGGTAGGCGGGGACCTGGACCGGTGAGAACAGGGTGAGCACCACCAGGTCCTCGGTGCGGGCCAGCCGCCGACCCGTCGCGAACCAACCGTCGGGCCGGTACCAGGCCAGGTCGTGCCGGGTGTCGGGGAAGGGCTCGCCCTCGGGGTCGGCGACGGTCTGTTCACCCGGGTACAGGGCGG
>NZ_JBSHCT010000065.1:0-3757 GCF_053615935.1 Nocardiopsis sp. NPDC055879 | reverse complement strand
AGGTCGGGCGTCGCGGCATGGGGCTCATGCTTGCGGCCTGACAGCAGCAGCGTGGGGGAAGTGCCCGGACCGTTACCCCTTCTCAAACACGCTCTAAGGAACCGCTATTTCATCAGGTGAAGTCACCGACCACCCGACACATCCGGCGAAACACGCTGACCTGGAGGGCTTCCCGCGCTGCTCCAGGAGGAGGACCGCCAGACTAGCGCCCGCCTGAGGCTCCAGGAACCCCGTTCTCACCTGCGAATTTGCCAACCGATTACTTCTGATGAAAGATCCTTTCGTTTGATGTAATCGGTGGAAGGTGGCGGAGCGTGACCCGAAACGGCACGGTGCCAGGGGCGGCGGGGCTGCATCTGGTCGGTGGGACCACGCTGCTGCGCCCCGAGGAACAGGTCGCCGAGGCGATGCTGGAAGGCTGGCGCAATCAGCAGATGGCCCGCAACCTGGCCCTGTCCACGATCGAGGGTCGCCACAACGCGGTGCAGGCGTTCACCCGCCACGCTGACGCCTTCCCCTGGCAGTGGTCTGCGCAGATGGTCGACGAGTGGCTCGGGGACCTGCGAGCCGTCCGCCACCTGAAACAGTCCACCCTGCGCAACTACGCCGAGGCCGTCCGCTCCTTCTGCGCCTTCCTCACCGACCCCGCCTACGACTGGGCCGCCGAGTGCGAGAAGAGGTTCGGCACCCACCCCGTCCAGGTCTGCCACGAGTGGAACACCGCCCACCACCTGCAAGAATCCGAAGCCGACCCCTCCAAGAGGGCCTTCACCCGCGCTGAACTCCTGGCCTTCTTCGACCACGCCGACGACCAGGTCCACCGGGTGCGCGGGGCCGGCCGCAAGGGCTGGCTGCCCGCCTTCCGCGACGCCACCCTGTTCAAGACCGCCTACGCCTACGGGCTCCGCCGCCGCGAGGTGCGCATGCTCGACCTGGCCGACTTCGGCCCCAACCCCCACGCCCGCGAGTTCGGCGGCTACGGCGTTTGCTACGTGCGCTGGGGCAAGGCCATGAAGGGTTCACCGCCCAAGCGCCGCAGCGTCTTGACCGTCGGCCCGCGCGAGGGGATCGGCGGGATGGACTGGATCGTGGACGTGCTGGACCAGTGGGTCGAGGAAGCCCGCCCGGCCTGCACCCACGCCGACTCCCCGGCGCTGTGGCCCTCCGAGCGCGGGCCCCGCATCGGGTTCTCGCAGATGAACACCCGCTTCGCCGCCTACCGTGACGCGATCGGCCTCGACCCGGGCCTGGACCTGCACTCACTGCGGCGCTCCTATGTCACGCACCTGATCGAGGACGGCTGGGACCCCCGGTTCGTCCAAGAACAGGTCGGCCACGAACACGCCTCCACCACCTCCCTCTATACCTGCGTCTCCTCGGACTTTCGCACCCGGACCCTGCGCAAGGCGATGGATGCCACGATGAAGACGGCCCTGGACACCGGAAGGACGAAGCGATGAAGCGGCAGGTCAGCTACCAATGGCGGTTGCGGGAGGTCATGGCCGAACACGGCATGTTCACCGCCACCGACCTTTCCCGCCCTTTGGCCGAACGCGGCATCGCGTTGTCCTCGGTCCAGGTCTGGCGCCTAGTCACCCAGAGCCCCGAACGGCTTTCCCTGCCGGTCCTGGCCGCGCTCTGCGACATCTTCGAGTGCACCCCCGCCGACCTCATCGCCACCCGGGCCGAGAACGCCGCCCCGCGGCGCACCGCCACCGGCGAAACGGCGGGCTCGGCCGACGGAGTCGTTCCGCTGCGGCCCAAGAGCGCCCGGATCGATCCGAACGGTGGGTAGACCCTGCACCCTGGCCGAGAAGGTGGACGCGCTCTTGGACGACGGCACCGGGCGGCCGAATCCGCAGTTGGAGCCGCTGCGGGAAGCGATCCTGGCCATGCCCCGGCACCGGAGCGCCTCAGCCTGGATCCGTGGCCCCAAAGCCCGCCTGCTCCTGCGCGAGCTGGCGGAGGGCAGCCTGCCACTCACCCATCGGGCTTTCCGCGAACACCCCGAGTGGCGGGCCGCCGCACACCTGCGCGACCTGCTCATGGCCTGCGCTCTCCTGCCCCGGGCCGACAAGTACCTGCTGCACTACGAGAGCTGGCTGCACCGCCGCTTCAGCGAGCTCCACGGCCAGTCGCACCTTCCGCTCCTAGAGCAGTTCGCGACCTGGCACCAGATGCCCAAGCTCCGCGCACGAGCCGAGCGCCGGCCCTTGACCCCCAGCACTGGGATGCACGCAGCGCAGCAGTTCAACCGAGCCCACGAGTTCCTCATCTGGCTGGATGAGCAGGATCTGGCTCTGGGAGTGGTGGGTCAGGCTGAGATCGACCGTTGGCACGTCACACACCCCCTGCACCAACAACGCGCTTTGAGGGCCTTCCTGACCTGGGCGCGCGACACCAGCCGCACCCCCGCGAAGCTGACCTTCCCCCGGCTGGCGATCACCGAAGGCCAACGGCTCACCCAGCATCGACGGCTCGAACTCCTACGCCGGGTCCTGGACGAGAAGGCAGGCCCCTTGCGCTCCCGGGCAGCGGCCTGCCTGATGCTGCTCTTCGCTCAACCCGCGAGCCGCATTGTCCTGCTGACCACCGACGACATCACCAAGGACACCGACGGCCAGGTGCTCATTCGCCTCGGAGACCCACCGACTCCGGTCCCCGAACCGTTCGCTGACCTGCTGCTGCGGGCCGCAGCGGAGCGAGCCAACATCAACACCGCGAACGGCGGCGTTTCCTGGCTTTTCCCGGGTACTCGGGCAGGGCGCCCTCTTCACCCGCACAGCCTCGCCGACCTGATCCGCGACATCGGCATCCCCGGAACAGCGGTGCGCTCCTCCGCACTGCGCCAACTCGTGCTCCAGGCCCCCGCACCGGTCATCGCTCGAGCGCTGGGGTTCCACGACAAGACCACCACCCGAGTCGTTGCCCAGGCTGGCGGGACCTGGAACCGCTACGCCCCCAGCGACTACGCATAGCCTTAGGAGACATTTCGCGTTGGAGGCTGTCTTGCACCCCAGAAAATAATACTCTTAGTGAGGTTCACTGCGGGGAATTTTATGCAGAGGATGGTCCTTGACGTCCTTCCAAGCGCCTTTTGTTCGCACCCATCGATAACCGAACAGGCTTTCCTCGTGACGCTTTTGTAGGCGCAGGGATGAAAACTTCCAGGACCATCGCTGGTAGCGAAGGTTCGGCCTCATGCTTTGCCGCCAGCCGTGTCGACGAAGCGGCCGGAGTGTAGTCCACTGGATCTCGACCCAGGCGTCTCCTTGTTCCTGAGCAGGAACCCTAACTGCAGCTTTAACCGGATCGGCGCCCCCGGTCATGACGCTTCTCCATCGTTCCTGCCAAGGCGTCATGGGTGTGCAGCCCACGAACTCCACCGACACATCATGGACGATAGCGTCTCCTTCGCAGAAGACAGAGACGTGGTCTGTGTGCTCATCACTTGGCTTCAACATATGTTTCGCACTCGGATCCTTGAGGGATGGATTCAACTCCCTGGAATGGCGCACCAACCAAGTATGTTGCGGCTGCACCCGCCACTCCAGGCGAGCCGCTAGGACGGCGGCGATGGTCGCGGCTGCGGTGAGGCAAGCCACCAGAATGTTCAGCAGCATGTGTACGCCCTGGGGGATCGGAGTTGCGCGAAGCATGGAGTGAGCCTTTTTCATCCTGAAGGTGCAGGTCACAGCCCCGTACCGGTCTCCCCGAACCCCTTCTGAACAGCAAGAAGCCCCTGGTAGGTGGGTTA
>NZ_JBSHCT010000064.1:0-3789 GCF_053615935.1 Nocardiopsis sp. NPDC055879 | reverse complement strand
GCTTCTTCGTCGGCGGGGAAGGGAGGGATCAGCGGCCCTGGACCGCTTCGATGAACGGGCTGGGCAGGCCGTGCCAGCTCACACTGAGTTGTTCGCGTGCACGTGTACAGGCTACGAAGAGCAGACTGCGTTCACGGAGCAGGTCGCGAGAGTGCGCGCCGGGGTCCTCCTCCTCGGGGGTCACGCTCCGGGGGGCCGGTAGCTGAGCCTCTCCGGCGGCGACCACGGCCAGGCAACGGAACTCCAGCCCCTTCATTCGGTGCATGGTGCCCACCAGGACCGCCCCGCCCGGTCCCTCGCCTTCCTCCAACAGGTGAGACCGCAGCCCGGACTCCTCGATGGCCAGGGCCGCCTCGCGGGCCAGGCGTCGGGAGCGGGCCGCCACCCCGATCTCCTCGGGAAGGACCCCGGAGTCGGTCCAGCCGCGCACGATCGAGGCCATATGGGCGAGTTCGGCGCCCCAGGTGGCCAGCCCCTTCACCTCGGGTGGCAGACCGTGCATCTCCGAACGGCAGCCGGTGACGTGGTCGGGGCCGCCCTCCAGGTCGTCGAAGCTTTGACCGTGGACCAGCCCCAGGCTCCAGTCGAGGATCTCGGCGGTGGTCCGGTAGTTGATCCGCAGTTTCGAGGACCGGCCGCGCACGTCGACGCCCACCTCGGAGAGCACCACCTGCGGGCCGTAGACGCGTTGGTGGGCGTCGGCGGTCACGAACAGGTCGTCGGGCCCCTCGGACACCGCGGCGCGCAGCAGCCGCCACTGTCCCGGGTACAGGTCCTGGGCCTCGTCCACCACCACGTGGCGATAGGGCTTGTCGGCGTCCGGCAGCCGCGCCAGCAGGCGTGCGGCCTCCTCGCACACCGTTTCGTGGGTCCACAGGCCACGCTTGGTGATTTCGCGCTGGAACGCCCACATCACCTGCCAGACCACCGCTTTGCGCGCGGGGGACAGGCCGCGACCCCGCCCCGTGCGCTTGGCCGCCAGGTAGGCGTCGGCCGACTCGACCCGGCGCGCCAGCACCACCTGTCGCCACTCCTGGGACAGGAACGCGGGGGACAGTTCCGAGGCGCCGAGCTCCTTGGCCAGACGCTCCCACAGCTCCTGTTCCTGGTTGCCCGTCAGCAGGTTCGGCCGGCCGTGGGTCTCACGGAACACACGATGGGCGAATCGGTCGATGTTCTCGACCCGGACCCGGCCGGCGGAGAGCGGGTCGCCCGTGTGTTCTGCGAGCAGGGTCAGGTTCTGTTCCAGGGACCGCGCCAGCGTCGAGGTGAACGTGGTCAGTAGCACCGCACCCCGACCACGTTCGGCCAACCGGTGGGCGCGGTGCAGGGCGACCACGGTCTTTCCGGTGCCCGGGCCGCCGCTGACCCGGGCGGAACCGCGGTAGACGGCGTCCACCACCTGTCGCTGGGCCGGATGCAGGTAGATGCGCCACAGGTCGAAGGGGTGGGCGAGTACCGCCATGAGTTCGTCGGGCCCTTCGACGAGCAGGACCCGGTCGGAGCTGCGACGCACCGCGCTGTCCAGGTCCTCGGGGTCGAACTCCTCGGTGATCCGGGAGCCCAGTTCGTCCCACACCTCCTCGGGGCTCATCCCGGAGGCCAGCCCGCACAGCACGGTCCACTGCACCGGGGGCATCAGCCCCTGGGCGGCGTTGAGCTGTTCGGTGTCGGTGAGCGCCCGCGCGAAGGTCCGGGTCTGCTCGTCCACGCCCAGGCGTGTGAGGTCGGCGTCGCCTACGTGCTCGAACAGTCGGGCCGGTGCCTTTTGCGCCATCTGTTCGAGGAACGGGAGGCTGGTGCTCATCGCCTCCACGTCGCGGATCTCGATGCCGCCGGTGGCCAGGTTGACCGAGGCGGTACGACGTTTGGCCCATTCGTAGGCCTCGTCGTGGGGCAGCACCCGCAGCAGCGTGTAGGTGTCGCCTCGTGTGGGGGCGAGCACGACGCCGCGCCAGAACTGGTCGATGCGGATGCTCCGGAACCGGTCGTCCCGCGCCTTGGCGATCTTCTCCAGGTGCACGCCGGTGTGGGTGGCCTGTTCGAACTTGGCGAAGACCTCGGTGACGCGGTTCTGCACGGGCTTGTGGAGCTTGGCGAATTCCTGCAGGAAGTCCCTGTGGACGGCGAGCTGGGCCACGGCGCTCGATTTTCGTTCTCGGGGGAGGACCGGTCGGTCGTGTGCGGCCAACCTACCCCGGCGGCCGGTTCTTCGCATGCCCTCGACGGAAAACACGGCACCAGTAACTTAGAGCACTCTGTGAACTATGGGTGTTGACTATATTCACAGGCCTTGGGATAGTTCTTTCACCGAAAGCAGGGTTCTCTAGATCGGGGGAGTGAGATGGACTCCACGGACGCTCCGGCGCCCTGGCGCCCCTACGAGGACGACCCCCTCTTCACCCCACAGCTGCTCCAAGGACCGGAGACGATGCCGGACGGAGACCGGCTCCTGGGCTACCTCGACGCGCTCGTCGCTCGCCGGGGCACCGTGCACACCACCGTCGCCTTCAACGCCGTGTACTTCGGTTACGACCTCGACTTCGGCGGATACGCGGGAGGCCCGGTCGACTTCGACGCCTTCCCCCGCCTGTCGACACAGGAGACCGCGGACCCCCTCCCCGTGGGCGCGATGGTCTCGATCGAGACGGGGAACGATCCCCTGTACGCGGAGATCGTCCACCGGGAGAGCCGTACCGATCCCCGACCTTCCCAGGACACCGACTCCGGATACGCCGAACGCCTGGTGTTCGACGTGGACGCCTTCAGCCCCGGAACCGTCGTCAGTGACGCCCGATTCGACCGGCTGCGGGCCCACCATCGCTGGATCGACCCTCTGGGCCATCTGCACCACCGGGTACGCGGCACCGCGCACGCGCACCGGCGCATCGGCGAACACGAGCGATTCGTCCGCTACCTCCTCGGCCCCGGACGTTCCCAACTCATGGCCGGGCCGTTGCCGCTCCTGCTTCGAGACGAGGCCGGACCGCTACAGATAGCCGCGGCGTTGCGCGCGGCACTGCACACCATCGACCGGGCCCTGTCCCTCCTTCCCTCGCTTCGCCGCCGGAACGGCTACGCCTTCCACCGCCGGGGGCTCGCCCACCGCATCGAACGCGACGGTCCCCTCGGCGGACCCGACCTGGACTGGTTGGTGCGCAGCGTGGTCCGCCCCGCGCCCGACCGCGCCGGCCGCCCACGCGAACGCGTCACCGAGGTGGGGGCCTTCCTGCGCTCCCTGTCCGGAAGCGAACACGAACTCACCGGCACGGGCTACCTCGACGCCATCGTCCACGCCAACACGATCGTCGACGACCACGTGAACGAACACGGCGTCGGGGGAGTGCTGCCCAACGGCATGCGGGTCCAGCCGGCCGACCCCCACCACGAGGGCGGTCGGTGGACCGCGTCCCCCCACGCGCACCGCTCCGACACACTCGCCACTCCTGAACCCGAGGAGCGACGTCCCGAGCCCATGACCCCCTGGGAGCACCTCGTCGAATACGAGGTGGCCCCCTTCCTGCGTCGATTGCCCCGAGGCCAACGCGCCGGCGTCGGCGCCCGCGTCGAGTACCACCGGCTCCTGTCCCGGTTCGGGATCAGAGGCGATCTACCCGACGGCTTCACCCTCGTCCGTGGTCACAGCAGGACCCGAGGAGGGGCCATCGGCCGTGACCGGAACCCCCTCGTCACCGAAGAGAAGCGGAGCACCCCGTGACCAAGCCCCGACCTCCCCAACGTCCGCACCGCTCCAACGAGCGTTTCCGGCCCGTTCTAAAGTATTTATGA
>NZ_JBSHCT010000063.1:0-3926 GCF_053615935.1 Nocardiopsis sp. NPDC055879 | reverse complement strand
TCACACCACGATGAGCCCGTCCAAGATCGGGATGATCGTGCAAGCCGCGTTGGCGCTGACCAATATCGAGAAGCAAACTCGCTGAGATCACCTCAATCAGGGCGTAAAAATAACAACAATAATTGGCAAAGCGAAAAAAGGATTACTGGGGGGAATATGTGGACACCTGACCCGAAAACGATCGACTGGTGCTTCAAGGTGGCAGACGAGGATGAAATATTCCAATACGTCAAGGCGGATGTTGAAACTCGGCTGTCATCACTATCTCCAAGGGATGATGAATACTGGAAGATGCTCACTGAAATTGGCATAGAGGCAACACTTAATCAAGTCCTTAGGAAAGCACAAGCCATGGGCGTCAAGTTTCCACCCGGGGAAGACTAAAGGGTCCTGTTGCCCGCATCGGGTCGGGAAGATTACCCGCGTTGTCCTCCTGCTTCAGCAACGAGAAGCAGGAGGGAAAGGGCTCGCTTCCAGGCTCTGGATGAAGTGGGGGTGGCGTAGCAGGCGCTCTGACAGCCTGCCCCCTCCCGTCCTGCGGGATCTCATGTATGAGCTGGAGGCGACCGACTCCCGGCAGATCCCCGTGTCGAAGGTAGTTCTCATGCGATCAATCTGACAGGCTGTCCGATTTGATGTTCGGATGTGGCGAAGCCGGCGATCCAACGGATGAAGAACTGGACAACACGATGAGACGAGTTAGGGGACGCCTCGTTGAGACATCAGAGCATCTCGCCAGGCCGAGATGCCTCTCGAGGACAAAATCGCTGAGAACCTACAGCCAGGAGGGCAGGGCGCGCAGCCGTTGCTGGACGGTGCGGGTCTGTTCCAGCACCGCATCGACGAGGTCGAAGCCGATGACGCTGGTCAGCGCTCCGAGGTGGCCGGGCGCGAACACGCCCGCGGCGAGGGTGACCGTGTGGTGGATGGTGGTCAGGGCGGTGGATGGGGGAGAATGGTGGGGCAATGGAGTTCCTGGGGGCAGGGTGGTCTTGGTCGACTTCCTGTCCTACAGGGCTCCGTTGTCTGTGTTTCCTGTGGGTCAGCGCCACTGGCATGTACTACTTGCGTGGAGCGCAGGAACGTTAACTACCCGGCCTTGGGGAACACCCGCGCTCGTATCCCCAAGGCCTACCGCTGGGCGGGCTACGAGGGTTTCACCCGCCCACTCGACCTCCTTGACCGGCCCCGCCTCTTCAGGGATGACCTGCACTGACGTCGCTCTCATCCGACTTTCCAACAGCCGTGCTAAGAGCGTGTTTGAGAAGGGGTAACGGTCCGGGCACTTCGCCAACGCTGCCGCCGTCAGGCCGCGAGCATGGCCCCCATGGCGCGACGTCCGACCTACCCCTCTGACCTGACCGATGACCAATGGGCCCTGATCGAACCCCTACTCCCACCGGCCAACACCGGTGGCCGACCTGAGAAGCATCCCCGCCGCGATGTAGTGGACGCGATCCTCTACGTAGTGCGCATCGGCTGCTCCTGGCGGCATCTGCCCGTGGACTTCCCGCCTTGGCAGACCGTGTACTGGTACTTCTCCCGCTGGGAGGAAGCCAGGGTGACTGAGCAGGTCATGGCCGTGCTGCGCCGTCGGCTGCGCACCGCGCAAGGGCGTGGGGCGAGCCCTCGGCCGGGGTCATCGACTCCCAGAGCACGAAGGGTGCCGACACCGTCGGTCAGGGGACCCGGGGCTATGACGCGGGCAAGAGGGTCAACGGTCGCAAGAGGTTCATCGTCACCGACACTCTGGGGTTGTTGCTGGTGGTGTGTGTGATGGCCGCGTCGGTTCAGGACCGGGACGGGGCCAGGACCACCCTGTTGAGCCTGTACTTGTGCACGCCGGTGCGGTTCGTGTTCGCCGATGCGGGGTTCGCGGGGAGGCTGGTGGCCTGGGCCGAGAGGTTCGTGGGAACGATGGTGCACATCGTGCGCAAGGCTCCTGGCCAGGTGGGGTTCGCGGTGATCCCGCGCAGGTGGGTGGTGGAGCGCTCGCTGGCGTGGTTGACCGCCCACCGGCGTCTGGCCAGGAACTACGAGCGTGACCCCGCGGTGTCCGAGGCGATGGTGCGCTGGGCCGCGATCGGCCAGATGGCCCGCCGCCTCGCACGAGGGCGAGATGCCGTTCGTCAGCGTGCTTGGACAAGCCAGGACCTCATTTCCTGACCCTCCTCAAACACGCTCTAAAGAACCCAGTACGAAACGATCACCAGACGGACACATGTCTACCCAGCTAAATCACAAATCCAGTGCTCCAGGCCGCTGAACTGCACGGAACGCGGATAAGCACTTCAGACGGTTAGCGATATAGGATGCGTGCAGCAGACAGCGGTAGCACATACAACGACTCGCCCAAGCACACAGAAAAAGGTACACATGTCCAAAAATTTCCCTACCCCAGAGCGGGACACAGTACAGCCTCCGAAACTCACTTCCGCTTTCCACAGGTTTTGGGCTGGCGCGATGGCGAGCAACTTAGCCGACGGTGTCATGCTGACCGTTATACCGATGATCGCGGCCGCAATGACCAATGATCCCTTGGCCGTAGCAGGTCTCACTGCTGCACGGTATGCCCCTTGGTTGCTGTTCGGTCTTTTCGCGGGTGTGCTTGTGGATCGAGTCAACCGGGTCCGGGCAATGGTAATGGCCAACCTCATGAGAAGCGGGGCGGTCGTCGCACTCGCCGTGTTCGTAGCCATGGGTGGAAGCGAGATCGCCGTACTCTACGCGGTGATGTTCTTCGTCATGAGCTGTGAGATCGTCTACGACATCTCCGGACGCTCAGTGCTGCCCGTCATCGCGCGTGGCTCTCTGGACCGTGCCAACGGGCGCCTGGTAGGGGGCCGAGAGGTCGTACAGGAGTTCATCGGCTCCCCTCTCGGCGGATTCCTGTTCGTCGTGGCGGCAGCCCTTCCGCTAGCGGTGAACGCCGGAGCCTACGTACTGGGTGCACTCATCCTGCTCGGACTTCCTCTTGCTGCCCAGCGTCCGGCAGTCGCACCCAAAGCGGACTCCCCAGGCACGGTGCGTTCGGTGTTCACACAGATTGGCGAGGGTCTCCAGACTATCTGGACCGATCCTCCACTGCGTGTCCTCGTGGTATTCGGCGCGGTGATCAACCTCGGTGCCGGAGCGGTGGCCGCCGTGTTCGTCCTGATCGTTCAGAATCACTTCGGTGTACCCGAGGCCCTGTTCGGTGTGTTCCTGGCCGTGGCAGCGGTGGGGGCCATCGGTGGTGCCGCTCTGGCCTCACGCGCAGCGGCCAAGGTCGGCCGGTTCTGGACGATCACCGGTGGTTTCTTCGCCCAAGCGGTGTTTTGCGCGCTATTCGCTTTCGCGCCGAACCCGATCGTCGCAGCTGTGGCCTGGGCACTGGTCGCTGGGGCGAGCACACTGGGAGGCGTGCTATCAGCGGGCATCCTTCAGCTGACCGTGCCGGAGCACCTGATGGGGCGGGTGATGAGCGCCAAGATGATGTTGAGCATGGGCCTGCTCCCGGTCGGCGCGCTTTTGGGGGGTATGTTGGGCCGACTGGATCTACGCTTCCCGGCCTTGTTCGGCACGGTGATCTTCACAGTGGCCACGTTGCTGGCGCTCCGCAGTCTACGTGCCATGTCAGCGCGTGCCGACAGCGCCGAGCGAGCGGCTCGTGAGGCCGCTGTCGGGGAAGAGGTTTGAGAATGGTTTCGATCGCCTGGTCGATATGGCAGTGACCACTCCAGTTGAGCCGATGCCGCACGGCCTTTCCCCATGAGACCAAGATGGGGCGTGTGCGTCCGAGGCGGCAATCGTGACCTCGGGCGCACACTCCCGTGATGAGATTAGAGGACTACTGAGGTGATCTCAGTGACTGGGAATCTGCAGGAACCCGACAATCAAGACGAGGGGTGCATTCATGGGTGAACTTTCGTTCCCCTGACACAGGC
>NZ_JBSHCT010000062.1:2960-3961 GCF_053615935.1 Nocardiopsis sp. NPDC055879 | reverse complement strand
CAACCGCTTGATGCCGTCCGGACAGCACGGGGCTGAGCCGGCCGGTGCCGCCCCGCCACAGCCCGCCGGGGAAGCAGAAGGCAGCCGTCCCGGTAGTGCTCGCCCGACACCGGTGTCCGGGGAAGCCGACCAGCGCCCCGTCCAACGCCCTGTGCAGGATCCCACGGTGGCCGATGCGTTGGCTTTCGATGACATCATCAACCACCCCGACAACCAAACCTTCGCCGAGCAGATCAAGAACGAACACCGAGGCCAGATCAGCGAGGTTGATCAAAAAGCCAAGACCCGCCCGAGCAACACCCCTGATTCAGAGGAAGGCAGCTGGACCGCCGAAGCCCTCTTCGATGGGCCCGACGGCGCCGGGGACAAAGTCCCGGCCATGGCGGGAGCCGATCGACCCGGCGACACGATGGAGACATCTGCCGCTAGGAACACTCCGACGCCCTTGGAGCAGCTGCGACTCACCGACATCGGCGAACCAGGGGGTAACCGATCTCTTCGCAACGAAGTCGACGAGGGGCACGGTGGCGGCAACGTGGACCTGCGTGACCGCAACCCCGCCGCACGCAACCACGATGGCGACGACCCGAACCCGAATTGGGACGGTTCAAGCCGGAATGATGCCACTGAGGTTAGAAGTGATGGAACGCCTGCCAATTCGGATGCGACTTCCAGCAGCAGGAAGCCTGTGGCCCCTGCCGCCCCCACATCCGCTGCGGCGAACACGGGAGACCCATCGTTGCATGATGATCAGGGCCCTAATGATCGCGATGACTCTGACATCGGACAGGATGATGAAGGAAGTGATCCGAGCAACAACGAAAGTGAAATAGACCAGCAGTCGCCACATGACATGGAAGGGACAATTGAAGACAGTGCCTTAGAGCCAGAGGGGAGCTTCGCCAGCGACCTGCCCTTCGCCGAACGCTACGGTCTGGATACGAATAATGGGGAGTTCAGCGAAGCCTCCAAGCCCTTGCCGACCCTGGACAGGTCTGAAA
>NZ_JBSHCT010000062.1:0-2932 GCF_053615935.1 Nocardiopsis sp. NPDC055879 | reverse complement strand
CAGTGATTCGCCCAGATGGATCAACTGTGCACTTTGAAAAATGGCTGCAAGAGTTGAATACGGATCGCACAAGGGAAATCAATGAGTACAGGGAGGAGAATCTCAGCAAGGAACGAAAAAGGAGAGGGGAGCCCATGATCAGCATGAAAGATCTTGGATCGAGAAAGGGCGCTGTCAATGGAATCGTCGTAGATAGAATCAATGGGATTGTGGCGGAGGGGATCAACGGGGGAGCCAAATCTGTCCTTGACCGCTCTATGATGCACCCGAAACTTCAGAGCAGGATCGATCAAATGACAATCACCGAGGAAAGGGCGAAAGCGGAAAACATAAGCCAGTATCAAATGTACGATAAAGACGGAAATGCCATTAAAGGAGAGGAGGGCTTGCACCCCACTCCTCATCGAGACATCCCTGGCCGCCATGCTGAGGTCAAGGCGGCCAGCGCGATCATGGATTATCTTGACCAGCTGTCGCTGGATTTTCCAAATAAGAATATCCGTGCGGAGATTGATCAACTTCACGCTGATGTCAGGTACACTTTCAAGAAAGGCCGGGATAGCCTGGAGTGCCCTTTTTGCGCCAACTGCAACCACGTACTCTTCGATGCTCACGACCCACTCTCCGGGAGAATGACTCATGATAAAAATGACCCGAACCTAGTGTCTCCTGTTTACCAAGATCCACCGAATATGCCGCATGATAGGAGCTGACATGCTGAGAGTTATTAATGAAGAAGAAATGGACTTCATTGATGAATTTCAGGCGAGCTATCAAGGTGAAGGTTTTACGGGGTATGCCGTAGAGCTTGACTCGGGGTTCGTTAACTATAGAACTTACATTTCCGGCATTGCCAGGGGCCCGGAGTACACACGCACATCAGATGGCATGCTTGATTCCTTTTCGCATGTTGCTGTCAACCAGCCGGTTCTTGGCGGAAGCTACACTTGGGGAGAAGATGGAGAGCTTCTGTCAGAAATAATATTCGATGACTCGCAAAGAATTCACACAGTAAAAAAGTGGGACTCCTTCGGGAGCTTGACCACTTCAAGGGTTGGCCCCGAGGTTCAGCATCAGGAAAATGGCTATGGTCAAACCAATGCATGGAAGCGAATTCCAAAGGTCTATCCTCCTGGGGAGATCGAGCCTGGCCAGTTTGCCATGACAGTTTCAGTTGAACATCTTGATTTCGATGAAACCAGGGGAAAATACGGTTTGCATAAGAATGCTTACACAGGGGATGTTTTCTATGGAAACGTTGATGGGACTGTTGAAGTTCGGACGATGGTCGACGGTCGTCAAGAAGGGAGTGTGTTCCGCTGGTCAGCTCAGGGGGGTGTGATCGCTCAAGGTGTTTGCCGTCATCCATACGGGCTCGTTGGCCCTTGGCACGAGTGGGACGAGCAGGGGCGACTGCTTCGGGAAACCATCTACGACGCATTGGGGAACAAGATCATCCATCGCGAACTCGATGAGAACCAGAACATCGTCAAGCAGGAGCGTTTCGAACCGGCCACGCTCATGACCGACCCCGAAACCGGAGAACAGCACCCCGCGCCCTGGCTGTGAACGTGTCCCGATCCGCAAACGTCCGTGCCATCGCCCGCGATCGCTTCACCGATCTTGAGCAGGTGGAAGGCCACTTCCCGCACTTGTTCGCCGACTGTCCCCCTGGCCGGAACCAACCAGTGGATCGCCGTCCACGCTCAGTCGCCGGGCCGATGGTTCTCCGACTGCGGTAGCCTCACGAGGTCTGGGTAGGACGCGACATCCGGATGGGCCGGGAGGTCGTGGGATCTCCGCTCAGGCCTGCACCGTGTTGACGGTGACACACCGTACCTCGCTGGTGCACCGGGACCTGAAGCCGGGCAACCTGATGTTGGTACCGGACGGCACGGTGAAGGTGTTGGACTTCGGGTTGGCGGTGGCCTTGGGGCGCACCGACATGCCCCGGATCACCCGGGACGTCCATACTCCGGGAACCCTCGCGTACATGGCGCCCGAGCAGCTGCTGGCGGGTGAGACGACCGCGCTCGCCGACCTGTGCTCGCTGGGCCGTACCCTGTACGGAATGCCCATCGGGGAGAGGGTGTTCACCGCCCAGACCTCGTTCGCGATGGTCTCCAAACAGGTCTGGGAGAATCCGGCCGGCGTGCGCGCCAAACGGTCGGACGTTCCAGTGCTACCAGGACTTCCTGGCCGCGCGTCGGACGTTGTTGGCGGAGGCGGCCAACGCCTTCCTGGAGGAGCTGCTCGATGGCACGGCATCCGATGAGGCGACCGAACTGACCCCGCTCACGGTGGCCCCCGAGGCACCGATGGACCCACGGGCGGCGCGGATTCGCGAGCTGGTGGACGCCCTGTGAGAGGCCGGGTACGCCGAACCCGAGTTGGACACGGTGATCAGCGACCCGGTGCGGGGCGAGGTCATCGCCGAGGCGGAGGCGTTCTGGCCGGAGGGGTTGCAGCGGGGCCTGGGCAAACCCGTGGTGTTGGAATTGGACCCCGAGCAGGCCGACCTGCCCCGGTTGCAGGAGCTGGGGTATGAGGTGTTCACCTCTGTGGATTCGCTGTGGGGATACGTCGAGCGGTCGGGGCGCGAGCCCTTCGGTGAGTCGTCCACCAAGATGCCGATGGCGACGTCCTGGTTGGACGAGGGGTGGACCGAGGAGGACTCGGCTCCGGAGACGACCGACTTCGGTAAAGAGATGCTGGGTCTGTACGAGCGGTCCAAGAACGAGGCGGGGTACACACCCTCTGCGCTGTTGAGCATGGTGTCGGACCTGGGCCCACTCGGCACGGCCCGCAAGTTGTTGGCGGCGCCCGCCGTCTCGGACGGGTTCGCGAACCTGTGGGACAAGGGCCGGCTGGACCTGACGGTGGAGGCGTTGGTGTTGCAACCGAGGTTCGCCCCGTTGTTCACCGAGGAGGT
>NZ_JBSHCT010000061.1:0-4507 GCF_053615935.1 Nocardiopsis sp. NPDC055879 | reverse complement strand
CTCCTAGATGACCAACTGCGCATTCTCGGACCCGACCACCCCGACACACTCACCACACGCCACAACCTCGCCGTGTGGACCTATGAGTGCGGTGATTCCACCAACGCCATCCGTCTTTTAGCCGTCCTGGTAGTCGACCTGAGACGGGTACTGGGCCCCGACTATCCCGACACTCAGGCCAGTGGACAGGTCCTTCGGTACTGGCAGGACGAACCGTCCGAGGAGCAACCCCAACCAGGGGACCTTTGATCCGATGGTCAACGCGCCCCGGCCACGAGGAAACCCCAGGCCAGGGCGGGTGAACCCGTATCCTCACCTGGGGCCTTGAGCCCTTGTGGGGCTCCTGGTGTGCTCCCCGGAACCGGCTACCGCACCGGGGCCAGGTTGCTCACCTTGGCCGGCTCCCCGCGCAGCAGGGCGGCGGTGGCCTCAGCCGCTGCTTTGGCCACCTCGGGAAACACCGTCTGGTAGGTGTCCTGGGTGAAGTGGGCGGTGGAGTGCCCTAGCTCGGCCGAGACCACCTTCACGTCCGTTCCCGCGGCCAGGGCCATCGAGGCGGCCCCGTGGCGGAGCCCGTGCAGCGTGATGGGTGGGAGTCCGGCCGCTCGGGCGATGCGGGCGAACCAGTCACTGACGTGCGAGGGGTGCCAACCCGTGCCGTCTTGGCGGGTGAACACCAACCCCGAATCCACCCACTCCGCCCCGGCCTTCAGGCGGGCCTGGTTCTGGAACTTCTTCCACCCCCGCAGCACCTTGACGGTGTCGGCGTCCAACGTGATGGTGCGCTGTCCCGCCTCACTCTTGGGGGTGGAGGTGAACGTGGTCCAGGACAACTGCACCACCTGGGTGCGGATATCCGCTTCGGCGTCCGTCAACCGGGTGTTGGCCCAGGGCAGGCCCACCGCTTCACCCCGCCTCAGCCCTTTGACGGCGATCAGGTGGAACAGCGGGTGCAACCAGACGTACCTGCGGGCGTGGGTGAGGAAGGTGCGGGTCTGCTCGGGGGTCCACACCATCACTTCCCCCGGCACCGTTCCGTCCTTCTCCCACTGTCGAACACGGTCTGGGGTCCATACCAGTGGGCGTTTCCTCGGACACAACGGCAGACGGGCGTGTGAGGCTGCGTTGATGTTCACCACCTCCTCGGGGTTGCGCACCGCGTCCGACAGAGCGCTGCGCAGGGTGGCGCGGATGCGGTGCTTGGTGGACAGCGAGATCACCCGTTGGTTACGGACCGAGGCCCGCACTTGGGGGTCGGCGGAGTCCCGGCATTCCAGGATGTGGACGTTGTTCGCCTCGATGGAGTCGAACATCGCCTCGACCTGGCGTGATGTGAGCCGATCCAACCGCACCTTGCCCAGATGCGGGATCAGGTATTTGCGAAGGTGGCCCTGGTAGGAGGCGCGGGTGCCCTCGGCCAGATCCGGCTTGGCCTGAATCCACCCCGCGAGATACGCACCCACGGTGGGGGCTTCCTTGCGCACATCAGCCCCTGTTCCCAGACGTTTGCGCACCTCCTCGACCGAGGGGAACCGGGTGCGGGCCTTGAGGGCGTTCTGGATCAGGTCCGCGATCTGCACCTCTACATCCGGTTCTCCTTGGGCTAGGTCCAGTAGGGCTTTGAGGTGATCCAGCGTTTCCCAGGCCTGCTCCTGGCTGTCCAGCCCGGCACGGCGGGCCTGCCGGCGCTTTCCCTCACTCGTGCGGGGTAGTTCGAGTTGGTAACCCCAGTCGCCGTGGCGGGGGTTGAACGCCCCGCCCTGGCGGCGCAGCTTCGGACACCGCACCCCCAGCGCACGCCCGGAGTTCTCATCCCGGCACCCGCAGCGTTTGAACACTCGTCCCTGGTGAGAAGCCATCTACGACTCCCCCTCCTTGTTGTGGTCACCGCACACACCACACCCACCCGAAGTGGCGAAGGCTTCCAGGCCGAGGTGGGCCAGAACCCCGGCGGTGGGGATCTTCCAGGACCTGCCCGCTCTGTGAGCGGGGACCGGGAAGGCGCCTTGACGCAGGAGCCGGTAGGTGGTGGTGCGGCCCATCCCGAGCATCCGCCCAGCGTGGACCGGGTCCAACACCACCGGCAGTTGTCCGATCTCGTCCATCCGGACCGGAGCATCCGACCTCACCTGACCCACCTCCCCACCACCTCTGATCTGCACGGATATGGTGCGCGGCCCCGCGTTTTGCGGGGCACCACGCATCCACGCTCGACCTCGCCGAGAAGTGCAAGCGGATTCGTCAACAACCCCACCGGATTTTCCCTCCACCACCCACACCCCGACCGAAAACGGGGTGTTTGTCGTTTTCACTGGTCAGGGCCACCAATGCCCGAACGTAGGGCCTCGACCCCCGGGCCCGGCCTGGGTGGCGGCGCCCGGGGGCTCGGGGCGGTGTGGGGCCGTTGGTGGCCCCACCGCCCCTGGCAGTGGTCACGCCCACCAGCCCGTGGCCGGCCGTCCCCCACAAGGGCCGGCCGGTCAGTCTTGGCGCACGTGTCCGGTGGAGGTCAACCACGCCCGATACCGGGCCCGGACCGCCTCAGGGATGGCCACCACCCGGTAGCGGCCCGCACCGCAGGCGTGTTCGACCAGGTAGTGGTCGCCTTCCCAAGCCGGGATCCGCCCCAGATACGCTCCGGCTTCGACCACCTCGGCCAGGGCTGCCTGGTCGGTTTCGGTGCTTGGGAAGTAGGTCACGTCCACACTCGTATGCGGGCTGATCGGCAACTGCGGGTGTTCTTCCAGAAAGCTCGCCAAAGAGCGCATGTCGGTGATGATGCGCTCGCGCAGCTCGGGGCCGGCGGCGTCGGTGAAGAACTCCCGCTCGGGTAGGAACGGGCCCGGCACGGTACGACGCTTGTCTTCTTCGGGTTGGATGTGGCTCATGCCGCGGCCCTCTCTTCCAAGGTGTCCTGTTTCGGGTCAGGGTTGGTGAAGACCAGCACGTCCTCGTGCTGGATCACGTGCACCGGCCAGCCGCCCTTGCGCAACCGTCGGGTCTCGATGAGCTGAAAGAACGAGGTCCGGGACACCACCTCCCCTTCACGCACCGCGCACAACAGGGCAGCGCACCGATCCACCTGCACCAACCCGGCCCTCGTCCCGGCTTCGGCGACCTGCCCGGGGAAGTCGGTGAGTTCCCCGTTCTTGCGGTAGGGGCGAGTGGTCACCACGACCACCCCTCCCGGGGCCAACAGGGTGCGGCAGGCCGCCATGATGCGGGTGAACGAATCCGCCAGCTTTTCCGGGCGCTGGTAGGCGAGGTTGGCCGCCCGACGATCCCGGTCCCGGGAGTAACGGTGGGCGTACTTCTCCACCGCACGGGCCCCATCGCGGCGGGAGCGGACCTGACCATGGGTCATCGCCCCATACGGGGGCGAGGTGACCACCAACCGCACCCGGCCCGCCAAAGCTGTGCCGGCCAACCTTTCGGCGACCTCCGCTGCTTCCCCGGTGTGCACCCGCCCCTCACCCGTCGCGCCCTGGACGGTCGCGGTTTCCAGGTTCAGCCGGGAGATGGAGGCCCACTTGGGCTCCAACTCGATCCCCACCGCCCGCCGATCGAGGTGAACGGCTTCGACCAGACTCGTACCGATCCCGCACATCGGATCCAGCACCACCTCCCCCGACCGGGTGTAAGTGGTGATGGCATGGCGCGCGATCTCGGGCAGCATCTTGGCCGGGTGTTCCACCGAGAGCCGCGAATACCGCCCCCCGCGCTGGCGCTGTGCCTGCTGTTGGCCGGTGGTCCACACCGACCACCCCGCTCCTCCGCCCGGTTGGGGGCCGCTATTGTTCTCATCCCGGTGATCCGCCGAGTCCTGGCCCGACCTGACCTTGTCGAAGTGGACCTCGCCCCGGTCTTGGTCCTGGTTCACGCACCCACCTCCCCACGCGAGTCCGCGGGCACGCTGCGGCCCTTCTTGCGGAAGACCGACACGTTCAGGTGAGCCGGTGAAGTGATGGTGGCCGCCGCCTCTGCCACCGAGTGCGGCAAACCCACCTCGTCCTCTTCTCCCCCGACCTCGGTGTCCTTCTCAGGGTCGAACCCGTCCTGGCCGCGTACCGGGATCGTGGCGCCCAGACCTTGCTCGCAGATCGGCACGGTCAACGCGATCACGTGTTGGATGTAGACGAGCCCCGCGCAGGTGGCGGCCCGCACCACCCCTGGTGCCGGATCCACCACCCCCGATGGTGCATGGCCGATAGGGGTGATGACAGCGACGACTCCGCCAGGGCGGGTCAGCATCGCGGCGAACTCCAACCGTGCCCGCACTCGACGCCTTTGCACATGGGTCGGTACTACGCATGGGGTCGGCGCGGACACGGTCGTCACGGCAAGGTCGGCCCACGCCACCTCTTCGAACGCGCTCGCCCCCGGGTGTTGCAGGGTCGGGCTCAGGGCCCGGTACGAACGGTCCAGGGTGCGGGTGTGTTCGGTGATCTGGTCGGTGCCGGTCAGGTCCGCGACCACCTGCTGGGGGCGGGTGTACTCGGCCACCAAC
>NZ_JBSHCT010000060.1:0-4610 GCF_053615935.1 Nocardiopsis sp. NPDC055879 | reverse complement strand
GGGGTCCCAACGGCCCCGGGCCCTTCGGGCCCCGGGGGCCCGGTCCGGCCGCAGCCGGCCGGATCCCTTCCCCTCCGACTGGTGTCCTCGTTGAGCGCGTCGCCACTACGTGACGGGCCCGGTCACGAAGTACCCGCTACAGGCCAGGCACGGGGCGGGCCACGTCCCAGCGGTAGCCGGCACCGGTAGCAAGACCACGCCGAGGCCCACAGCAGTCCCCGGTGCCGGTACCCGGCGCCGCGCCAGTGGTGAGGGTGGCAGTGATGCCGGTATCCGGCACCGTGCCCGTAGGGGGAGTAGTGCCGGTACCCACGGCGGGGGCCACTCTGGCCCCGGGTTGTGGCTCTGGGTGGGGGTGTCGGGTGTGGGCATGCCGATATCCCCACAGGGCACGGGGCCCTTGGGGTCTGTCACCCAGGTGGGGTGGTCTCTCCGGGGTGGTGTTCCGCCTGGTGGAAACGGGTGGTGGTGGTCAGGGCGCGGTGGCTGGGGCTGGGGCTGGTTCTCCTTCCCCGTCCCTGTCCCCGCTGGTCTCGGTGTCCTGCCGGTTCTGGGCGTGGTGGTGCTCCCAGATCTGCCGGTTCACCTTGGCCTGTAGCCGGTGCTTGAGCCGGTTGTGGGTGGAGCACAGCACCTGCATGTTGTCCGCGCTGGTCACCCCACCGTGGGAGAAGGGGACGATGTGGTCGTACTGCGACCAGCTACGCGGCACATCACAGCCCTGGTGCCATTCGCAGTAGGGCTTCTTGAACCCGGCCGCCTGACGCACCGGATCCGGAGCGCACCGGTATTTGCGACCCACGTCCAGCAGAGTTTGACCTTCTTCGTCGGTCACGAACCGACGCAACCAACTGTTGGGAATCAGACGGGACACCATCTGATCCGGCAACACCACACCATCCTCGGTCACCGCAGGCTCAGCGGTTTCGTCGCCGAGGAACCGCTTCAGGGAGACGGTGATGTTGAGGGTCGCCAACGGCTGGCGGCTCAGGCTGGAGCAACCCCGGTGGGTCAGAGCGGTCTCGAAGATCCGTATCATCGCGTCGTAGGTGCGCTGATGCTTCGGCACGGCGGCGTTATCGGGCCCGTACGGCTGGGTGTAGGCCTCCAGGGCGGCCTGGATGAGCTCGTTGTCGGCTCCCGGACCCCACATCCGCAACAGGAACCCGGACTCGAACGTGGGGGAGAATTGCGCGCCGCGCTTCTCGAACGTCTCGTCATAGTCCCGGTCGGCCTTATCCGGGTCCAGCCGTGCGACGAACCATTTCGCCGCGTCCCGCAACTGACGCACCGACACCTGCGGGCGCTCATGCTTGTAAGCGATCAGCCCGTACTCCAACCGGGCCCGAAAACCCTCCACGTCCGGGCGGGTGGCCTGGAATTCCTCATTCGCTGATTCGAGGACCTTCGCTCACTCAGCAGTCGCCTTTTCGGTGGAGGTCGCGATCGCGCACGCCTCACCCAACGACAGCACATTGTCCTGGAAGGCCTCGTCCACCAAAGGCAACTGCTCCCGGTACAGGCCCCGGGCGAGGGTGGCCAGGGTGTTGGCCTCGGCCGGGGAGGTGCCCCACTGGTGGGTGATCCAGGCTTGGATGCTGCGCTGGCCGCCCTCTTCCAACAGGGCGCCGGTGGCTTCCATGCGGGCCAGGGCGGGCAGCATCCCGTAGCGGATGCGGTCTGTTTCCTGGTTGAGGCGGCCGAACTGGGCGAGCGTATCGGCTTCGCACCCGAACGGGATATCCCGGCCGGAGAATTCCACCGCGATCTCCCGCGCACCCGCCATCGCCTTATCGACCGGGGTGCCCCCGGTCGGGCGCGGTGTGCTGGGAGGAAAGCTCATACTCTGATTATATGCGAACATCCATGAGAATGGCAGGCTTACTGGCTGGTATATTCAACTTATTCCCAGGGCGGTGAGTGCGCCTATCGTAGAAAGGGTGACCATTCCTGGTTATCCACAACCCCTTTTTCCCGTGACTTTCCCACCACCAGGGCCGGCTACCGCTGGGACGCGGCCGGCCCCGTGCCTGGCCTGTAGCGGGTCCTTCGTGCCCGGACCCGTCACGTAGTGGCGACGCGCTCAACGAGGAAGCCAGAGGGAGGGGAAGGGATCCGGCCGGCTACGGCCGGAGTGGGCCGAAGGCCCACAGGGCCTTGGGCACCCCAACCACTCTCCCCCCTTCCCCGATAGCCGCCAAACCGCCGCCCGCACCGTGCGGGTCAAGGCCACCAACCCCGCTGATGAGGACACAACATCGCCTTGACGCGTGCGGTGCGGGCGGCAACAATCACGCGGCGGGGAAGGAGGGGAAACCACCCCCACCCCGCCCAACAACCAGCAGGACCCCTACCTGAGGCGCTCCAGATCCAACTGGCTCTTGAAAGTCCGGTTGATGGACTCAATGGCCAGGCGCAACGGCCGAAACAACCCTGATTCGGCCCGTGGGGGACTCGCCCTTGCGGGCCGGGCACAGCAAGGACAGGCATGCTCCGGCCAAAGAGCGTTCGAAGTCGCGTCCGTAGTAGTTCTTGTCCGCGATCAGTGACTGCGCAAAGCGGTCGGCGACCAAGTCGGGGTCTTCCTCGAACATCTCCAGCAGCGTGGCCCGCTCATCGGCTTTGGCGCCGGTGAGCGGGAAGGCGATGGGAAGCGCGGTACCCGTATTGGCCCCTCCGGCCGGGGCGGTGCGTTCTCATCACGGGCCGTCTGCGAGGAGTTCACGGAGCAGGCCCTCGACCCACTCCGGAGTGGGGGGCGATGCGAAGAACAGAATCCGGTACATCATGGGCGCGACCACGTGGTCGACCACTGATTCGGCGGCGGGGATCGGCTCGCCACGCTCGGTCGCGCGTTCCAGGATGACGCTGATCCGTTCGCGGGTGTACTCGGCGCACTGGCCCGCGTGCGTCGAGTCGTCGTCGCTGGAGAGGACGTCGCGGACGTATCCGCGTCCGGGGGAGGAGGACATCTCCTCCAGGAACTGGAGTGCCCATGCCCTGAGGTCGGACTCCAGGGATCCGGTGTCTTCGGGTGGGGCCTCGGGACGCAGGCGTTCGACCGCGACATCGGAGAGCAGGGCCTGGAGGTCGCCCCACCGTCGATAGACGGTCGAAGGGGTCACTCCGGCGCGCTGAGCGACAAGGGGCACGCTTAGCTCGGCGCGTCCGTGTTCGGCGAGCAGCTCTCGGACGGCTGTGTGTACCGACCGCTGGACGCGTGCGCTGCGACCGCCGGTGCGGATCCCCTGGCTCGGACTCATGCTCCCATCTTAACGCACAATATTTGCTTTAGCGGTAGCGTGTGGCTACCGTCGCTAAAGCAAACTTTTTGCGTTAGTCCTTCAGGGGAGCCATGTCAGTCACCACGATGCGTCCACCGCCGATCTCCCGTGTCGTGTGGCGTTCTCGCCGCTCGATGGCCCTGCAAGCAGCAGTTCTCATCACCTTCCTGGCCGCTTCCAGTGCGCCCACTCCGCTGTACGCCCTCTACCAGGACACCTGGGGCCTGCCCTCCAGCACACTGACCTTCGTCTTCGGGGTCTACGCCCTGGCGCTGCTCGCGGCACTGCTTCTGGTCGGCCGTCTCTCCGACCATGTGGGCCGACGCCCGATCGTCCTCGGAGCCATCGCCCTCGAAACGGCCTCCATGGCCGTGTTCCTCGTCGCGGACGGCCCCGGTGCACTGATCACCGCACGCGTTGTCCAGGGCCTGGCGACCGGGATCGCCACGGGCGCGCTCGGCGCGGGCCTGCTCGACACCTCTCCTGCGCTCGGTCCCCTGATCAACAGCGTCGCCCCGATCGCGGGTATGGCTGCGGGAGCCCTGGGCTCGGGAGCCCTGGTGCAGTACGCCCCCGAACCGATGCGCCTGGTCTATGTCGTGTTCATCGTGCTCCTACTGTCGCAAGCGGTCGGGATTCGGGCCCTGGCCGAAACCGCCCCCCGCAGGCCCGGGGCCCTGGCCTCGCTGCGTCCGTCGATCGGCGTCCCCGAACAGGCCCGGAGCGCCATGCTCGTGGCCGCTCCGATCGACATCGCGGTCTGGGCTCTGGGCGGTTTCTATCTCTCCTTGGGACCCTCGCTCACCCGTGCCGTGACCGGCTCGACCGCGCCCCTGACCGCGGGGGCCGCCGTCTTCACACTCACCATCAGTGGAGCTGCCGCGGTCCTGGTCCTGCGTTCCGCTCCGGCCACCAGAGTCATGCTCATCGGCGCGACGGCCCTGGCGACGGGGATCGCCATCACTCTGGCGGGTGCGCACCTGGGGCTGACCGCCGCCTTCTTCACCGGGACGGCGGTGGCCGGAATCGGTTTCGGAGCGGGGTTCCAGGGTGCGGTGCGCACCGTGGTCCCGCTGGCCGCCCCTCACGAGCGGGCGGGACTCATGTCGTCCTTCTACCTCTTGAGCTACCTGGCGATGTGCCTACCCGCCATCACCGCGGGCGTCGCTGTCGACGCCCTTCCCCTGATCACCGTGACCGGCTACTACGGGGCCGCGCTGATCGCGCTCGCGGCCCTGGCCGCCGTCGGCACATTCATCGTTCACCGTGCCACACCAAGGAGTCGACCACAGGTGCCCGAGCCCTACACACCCGACGACGTGGTCC
>NZ_JBSHCT010000059.1:0-4796 GCF_053615935.1 Nocardiopsis sp. NPDC055879 | reverse complement strand
ATGCGAAGAGTTCGGGGTATCGCGCCCTACCGTGCGCGCTGCCATCGCGTTGCTCGCGGGCAAGGGGCTTGTCGCCGCGTCCAAGGGGAAGGGCACGTTTGTCACTGCCAACCCGGACGTATGACCGTGCGCGTCGCGGGGGTCCGTGCGCAGAATCGCACACACACAACTTTCGGGCATGAAAAAAGCCCCTAGGTGACGGATCATGCCCAATCCGTCACCTAGGGGTGATTTGTGTTGCGGGTCTACGCGTGCCCGTGCCGCGTCTGCGGCTCAACCTCGCGACCACACGCGGAGCACGCTCCGGCGCGGTCGACACCTGACACATGCACCCGCAGCGGACGCAGCGCAGCGCGGTGTCCGTAGTGCGACAGTCGAGTTCCGCGAAGTTCGGTGTACACGTGGGGTTCCCACTCGCGGAGAACGACCTCCGCACACTCGCGGCTGCACGCCGGAATCCTCGCTGCGGTAGGAACCGGACCGTGTCGACGAAGGTTCACCGTAAACGGCCCATCCTTCGGTGCACCTCGCCACGGGGCGAACTCGACTACGCCACCGGGGAACGGAATAGGGTCAATAACGCGGTCATCGTAACGTTCCCTCGCGGCGTCATAGGCTTTTGCCGTGCGCACCCGCACGGTGTTCTTCTGGCTCGCAGCGGAGAGGACACACGACCGGCACGACCGGCGGTGTCCGTCTTTCGCCCGCGCGTGTGTCGCAAAGGATGTGAGGGACTTGTCCTCGCGGCAACGGTCACATTGCTTGGTTTCTTCAGACACGGTTCTCTCCTAAGAACGGCACGGCGGCAAGAGGTTTGCCGTTGAGCGGCAAGCCCTCCGGCACGACCGGCACACACTCCGGCACAGCTTGCCGCTACCGGCACGGACGGCGGCACGCAAGCGGCAAGCTCCGGCACGACCGGCAACCTTGCCGGCAAGGGCGGCATAACCAATGGTCAACGGCTTGCCGGTAGCGGCACGGTCGTCCGCCTGGACAACGAAGACGTGCCGGTGAACGGCACGGGCCGTGTCGAGAACGGCAAGGGGTGTGCCGCGCTCCGGCACGCAGGCGGCACGACCTCCGGCACGCTCCGGCAAGGCAAAAGTTTCCGGCACCCAAAATATTTTTCGGAGGTCTCCGTTTTCGCGGCTCAAACCCGAAACGGCAACCTCGCGCGCGGGCGCATTGCGCGGGCGCGACGTGCGCACGTCCTGAAAAATGCTCGCGCAGGTCAACGGACCGGGCGAAAGCCCAGACCCGTACAGCGAATTTTCAGCAATACCCCTCCGCTGTCTCCCCCCTGACTTGGGGGCACCCCGCCACCCCTTCGCAGGTCAAAGACCTCCGCGCGGGTGCGGCTCGGGGTCACGGAAGAAAAAACTTTTCAAAAATGTCTGAGTTTTTTCAAGGTTCCCATTTTCGCGGTCAGAAACCAAAGCGGAAAACTCACGACTCCCTCTCGCGAACCCACGGATTCCCGCCGCGTTTCTAGCGCACGCACGCGCACGCTCAACCCACGAACAGAACCGAACTACAGTCGCGCCGCGCGCGTGCGGCAACGGCTACTACAGCGCCGCGTACAGCGCATCTAGAACGTCTCACTCGACACACGGAGGGACCGGGGTAAGGGGGCTCTCAAATGGGCGGGGGCTCATGCCCGTAACCCTCCCACCCACATAAGAACCCCCCACCCTTTTCGGGAAGGGGGGTCTGCTAGTCCGCAGCGGGCAGCGAGAACGCCATCACCCTACGATCGTCAAGCAGGGTCGCACCCACGAACACCGACATGAGGGAAACCTCCGCGCGGCGAGTGAGATCGAAATCCTGTAGGAGCCGCATCGCCCACCCATTGTGGGTCTCAGTCGCGGCGTACCCCGCACCCTCCGGAACACCAGGGGCACGCGTGGCGAGGGCGAACCCCTCGCGGGTGAATGCGACAGCGCCGGTGATATAGGGCGAGACCACAATTTCAAAGCCGAGAAGACGCGCGACGAAGCCACCTTCGAGCACATCACCGCCACCAGCAGCCGCGACATCCTGTAGCGCAGGCAGAGCCAAAAGCACCTCAAGGACGTCAGGGCCGATAGCCATCGTCCGACCCTGCAAAGGGACCTCGCGGCGGGTGAACTCAGCAGCAGCACGAACGAACGCGCCAAGTGGGTTGGTCGGGTCGATCTCGCTAGTCGACTCAGTAGCGGCATCGTTCATGACACCCGCAATGGCCTGCTCACAGTACTTCGCAATGCCGGATGCCTGAGGCTGTAGCACCTGCTTACCAAAGTCGATAACGCTAAGCGACATTTCCTGGTCGGTCAGGGCGATCGCCGAATAGGCTTCGGCCGTGATTTCCACAGGGACGGTCGACTCGTTAATGTCGGTGTAGACGGTGTTCTGTCCCAGACCGTTAGTTGCGGTAATGGTATTCGGGACACGCACCTGTACGGTAGTACCGGTTCCGCCACCGAAAGACTTTTCCGCGTCACGGTAGACACGCTTACCGAGAACGGAATTAGCTTCGAGAAGCCCTAGAGCACCGCCGATAGCCTGAGACACGGGGAAAGAGTTGGCCATTATGGCCCCAATCATGATTGAAATGCCCCCGATAGTCGGAGACGGAGGAAAGGGAAGTGCTACCCGGCCTGAATGGCCTTTGCGATCTCGCGGGGGTCGTCCTCTAGCGGTTCGCCCGTGATCAGCATGTTTTCGAGCAGGGACGCGTACGCCTCCCACTCAGCAGCGTCCGCAGTCGCCCCGGGACGCTTAGGAAGATCCGCCTGTTCCACAGGTGCGCGCTTACTTGCCATTCTGTACCGCCCTCGCAAATCCGGCAGGGTCTTCCGCTGGCATACGCTGCGTCAACCTGTGAAGCAGCGCCGACGTGATGGTTTTGAGCGTGTCAAAGTCGCCGTCCGCAATGGCCGCGATCTCCGGAGGAAGCGGGGCACCGTCCGGGCCGGTAGCCGGGTCCATTAGCGCTCACCGGCCGGAACGTAACGCGCCTGGAACTCCGGGAATTCGCGGGCGAACGCGTCGCGCACGTCGATAAGCTCCGGAGCGTTCCGGGTGTCGCGGCGGTGCGCGGTCGAATGGACGGCGTAGGACAGGCCGTCAAGAATGCGGGTGTAAAGCTCAAACGTCATTGGGGACCCCCGGGATAGGTTGCCGGGCGTATCTCGCCCGTCATTATGGTTATCCGGGTGCACGCTCGCCCTCGCGGCGAGGACGCGGGCAAGCGGCGAGAGACACACAAGGCCCCAGAATGCACGCAGAGTGCCTAGGGGCGGCCTAGGCGGACTGAGAGTAGGGAGCGCCCTGCAAACGTGTCTGCGGGCAACTCAGAGACGCGTAGAGGCATCCTGCCCCCACGTGACCCCTACGCGTGCGCCGTGCGCGGGTTCGCGGGTTCGCGGGTTCGCGGGTTCGCGGGTTCGCGGAGAAGCCGCCTCGCGGACGCGGGGGATGCAGCCCGATGCAGCCATGAACCCCCGGAATGCAGATCTCAGTGAAGATCTGCACTAGGGGTGACCAGCTAAAACACCCTATTTCGCGGGGGTCGATGTAGCGATGCAAGCCGTCCGGGGTTACTTGCGTATAGGGGTAGAGGGCCGTAGACACTGAGTGATGCTTGATTTTTAAAGAAAAGCTGCATAGTAGCACTAATCCCAGGTCAGACGGTGTGCAGATTCGGTTGAGAACTGCATCCGGGTGTCACAAACAGCATCCGCGTCCTCGCTCCCGCGTCCTCGCTCCCGCGTCCTCGCGACTCCGCAACTCCGCGACTCCGCGACTCCGCGACGCGGTGGCGGTTCCGCCACCGGAGTGACGATTAGCGAAACGCTACTTTCGGATGGCTCACCTATGGTGACCAGCTAGGACGCGCCTCGCGGAGACCGAAACGCGGTCAAGAGTGACGAGTGACGGAGCGTTCGCTGTTGTGCGTACACGAGGGGGCAAGGGGCGCTGTATGGGGTTTGGGATTTGGGTATCAAACCATCACTTCATCACTCCTCGCAGGTCAACAGCGGTGATGGGCTCTTTTGGGCCTCCGCGAAACGTCACCTGCCGTCACCCCTGCGACTCTGCGCGACCCGCGACACACACACGAAAGCGCCCCGGCACCGCCCGCGAGGGGCGGCACCGGGCGCTAGGGGCGTTCCTACGCGTCGAAGTGCTCCGGGTAGATCTTCTCCGCAACCTCCGTAGGCATGAACTCCGCGCGGTCTTCGGTAGCGACGTTCCGGCGACGGTTGGCGGAGTACACCACGCAGACTTGCCCCATGCCCCGGATCAACGCCGCGCGTCCTGTGTCTCCGCTGCGCTCCCAGACCTCCGCGACGGTGGACCCTGTCCCGCGCGTTTCCCACCTCGCGGGGCGGGACGGTTCCGCTTGCAGACGTGCACGCCTCGCCACTAGCGCTTTCATGCGTGCCCGGTAGTCGTCTTCGTCATCGTCGAACAGCCCTAGATCCCGGTCGTCTCGGAGGTTGGCGATAGCGCGCGCCACGGAGTCGAGTTCGGCCGCGTTGTCCGTCCCGGGCACGAATACCGATTCGACCGCTTCCAGGGGTCCGGCCACGGATAGGAATTCCGTGGTGACGAACTCTTCTAGCTTCGTGACCGTGATCCTGGTTCCCTTGCAGCGGTCGCCTGCGCGTCCGTAGCACCTCATGATCGGTTCCGCGTTGGGCGAGGTCGGGTAGGGCTTGTTGTTGGCGTAGGTCAACGTGCGTCCACACGTTCCGCAGATTGCAGCGGCTGAAAGCCAATGTGTGGTGTTCGGCGCGGAGGTGTACGAC
>NZ_JBSHCT010000058.1:0-4885 GCF_053615935.1 Nocardiopsis sp. NPDC055879 | reverse complement strand
CCTTGCACCAGGGCGCGCACCGGTCGGGGTAGGGGCAGGGCGATGCACACCGCCAACAGGTCCATGGGGGTGCCGTAACAGCATCGGCCGGTCAAGCGGTCGTGCACGGCCAGGTGGTGCCCGCACGCCCCGCACACCGTGCCGGGCCCTTGCTCGGTGTGGTGCACCATGCCGGGCCAGTCCCCGCGCACGTAGTAGGTCTGCAGCAAGCGATGGGTGCGGCTGAGGGTGCCCAGCAAGACGAACAGCGCGCTGGCCCCGCTCACGGCGAAGGCTCCTGTCAAAGCCTGCCCCCAGGACACACAAGGCAGGGTCGAGGTCAGGTGTGGGTAGACGAGATCGAACACGAAAATACTCCCCGGGGTATTGGAAAGGTGGGGGTGTGCCCTGTTGTGGAACACACCCCCTGGGTGTGGTGGGTCAGTTTGCCGAGGTGGCGAACCGGTACCGGCGCGGCTTGTCGCAGGTCAGTTCGATCTTGTTTTCCTGGGCGAGTTTGGCGAGGTTGTTCTGGATGGCTCCGATGGAGCGGCCCTGCAACACGTGGCTGAGTGCGGTGGCGGTGAACTCGGCCCCGGGGTCGGCTTTGAGTAGGGCCCAGACCATGGTCTTGAGCTCTCCCGGGGCGAGCCTGCGTGACCCGCTCACCGGGTTGACGCCCTCCTCATCTACGCCCGTGCCGGTGTGGGCCCGGCCCCGCGCCGGGGTGACGCTGGCACCGGACACGGACACAGGTGCGCTCGGAACCGAAGCCGGGTCCGGGGCGGTGGGTGCCGTGCGGGTGCTGGGGTCGGGGGCGGGCATCTGATCGGTATTCGGGTCCTCCGTCTCGGGGCCGGGATTTTCGTCCGGGTCCTGCGTTTCCGCTTCGCCGGCATCAGCCGGTTCCGGGTTCGCCTGCTCCCGCACGGGGGCTTCGGGCACGGTAGGTGGTGCGGTGTCGGGGTCGGTGAGGTCCTTGGTAGCGCCGGCGGTGGACCTGTGCGCGGGTGTGTTTTCGTCGGGGGAGGTCGTTGGTGCGGCCTGCCAGTGGTCGGGCAGACGTCGCCGACCATCCCGCCCGCCGGGGGTGCGGACCGCGACCCCGTCCTTTTCCAGGGTGGGCAGGTACTTGGACACGGTGGAGCGGCCCACCCCGGCTTCCTCGGCCAGTTCGGTCACGGTCACCGGGGCGGTGGCCTGGGCCAGTGCGGCCATGATCAGGTCAGGGGCGGGTACACGGTTGGTGCTCATGTCAGTTCTCTCCTGTGGGTTCGCTCGCCCCGACCCACCCGGGTCGGGGCGGTGAGGATCAGTGCTACTCGAAGGCTCGGGTGATGTTCGCGCGCACGTCCTGGGCGAACGGGCGGGCGTCTTGGCCGCTGTCCGATCGGGTGCAGCCTTGGAACATGCCCCGGTGAGTGCGCCAGGTGACGATCGGGCTGCCCCGTTCCGGTTCGGGGTAGGGCACGGCGGTGGTGACCGTGATCTCTGGCCGGGTCGCGTCCAGGTAGGTGTCGTCCAGGCGGTGCATCCCACCTCGGTCGGTGAACACCGGTCGGCGCAAGAGCAGGAAGCCTTGCTCGAACATCGCTTGACGGAGTTGTCCCTGGAAGTGGCGTCGCGTCGAGGTGAGGGGTTCCCAGGGCTGCCATTCCAGGCAGGTGTGCGCGAGGGTGTCGGCTGCGTCGGTGACGTGGCACCAGGGGTCGTGTGGGGTGACCAGTAGGGCGGTGTCCCAGTCATGGGTCAGGTCGCCGTAGGCGTAGACGATCGTCTCGCCTTGGGTGGGGCGCAGGTAGCGGTGGTGGGTGAGGCGGTACTCGTCGGCGTGCTTGTTGACAACGATCAGAGCGCCCGGTCCGGTCTTGGCGAGCTGGTGTAGGAGGTTGGTGGTGATGTGCTGACCGACCAGCCTCTGGGCGAGCGGGCGATGGATACCCATGGGAAACCTTCCGGTAGACGCGCCGAACACAGCGCTCGGCGCGGTGAGTGAAGGGGCCGCCCCGCCCTCGTGACAGGGCGGCCCAGGTCTGGCGGGGTTAGGAAGAGCGGCGGCTCAGGTAGGCGCCGGCCCAGGCCAGTACATGGCTGGCAAGGTCAGCCGTTGTCTTCCCGTCGGTGAGGGTGTGCTCGCCCCAGGAGGCCGCTGGCCGCCCCCGGTCGAACAGGGTCGGTGACACCAGCAGGCTGCGCCGGTGCATCCGAACACAGGAGACACCCAGGGTGATGTGGGGGTGGCTTCGGAGGGCGTAGGTGTCCTGGATGAGCTTGCGCCACTCCTCGGTGCGGTCGATTACGGGGCGGTGCGTCAAGTCCATGCGGTGGGTGCGCATGGCCTCGCGCAAGGAACACACGAGGGGGTCTGTGCTGTGAGCGGTCCAGTGGTCGAGGTTGGCTCGCGCGCTGTCGGTGACTTCGCCGGCTACCTGGTCCCATACGTCGTGATCGCAGGCCAGGTCGTGGGTGAGGTCGCCGTGTCCGTAGATGATGATCTGGTCGGGGCACCTCAGGTCGATGTCACGGGAGGAGGTGACGGTGAACGGGCTGAATCGGTCCTCAGCGATGATCAAGCCGCCAGAGCCGATCTCGTGGAGGGTGCGGAGCATGTCCCGTGTGACCTCTTGGCCGGTGCAGTGGTGATACATCGTGGTTTCCTTCCGGTGGGCAGGCCGAACTCGACGCTCGGTGCATGTGGGTGGTGGGGCCGCCCCGCCCCCGTGACGGGGCGGCCCGGTGAGACGAGGTGGGGTCAGGCTCGGGTGCGGGCCAGGTGGGCGTCGACTCGTTCCCGGATCAGGTGGGCCTGCATAGCGGCGACGAACTGCTGAGGGATTTTCTTGGGCCAGCCGGTGACATGGCGTCCGTGGTCGGCGATCTTGATCACCGAGAACCCGGGCTTCTCGTCCCCTTCGGGGAGGGGGTGTTTGAGGGTCACTTCCAGGTGCGGATGGGCGCGGTCGATGTAGCTCTCCCTCACCTCCAGGACCGAGGGGTCCCGATAGTCACCCAGGTCCAGGTGACGGCGATGGTAGGAGGGCGCGGTGGTCATGTCGAACCCGGTCTTTTGCAGGTGTTGGCGCATCCGGATCACCGCGAAGGGTGTGGCGTTGCGGTCCTCGATGCGTTCGGCCATGCCCTCGTAAGCGGTGCAGTCGACCGCTGCTACGAACTCGTCCCAGGTGCCGTACTCCTCTTCGAGGAAGTCCAGGTGCCGGATCAGGTCACCGTGGCCGAATACCGGCAGGTGGAAGTGGTCGGCGTGGTTCAGGGTGCGGGTATGAGTAGCGCGGAACTCCCGCCGGTAGAAGTCGGCGATGATCATCCCGCCCCGCCCGATGTTGCCGAGGGTGCGCAGCATCCGAGAGGTGACCTCGGAGTGGTCGAAGTAGCCGGCCATCGACTCGGACATTCCTGGTGAGCGTGTGGTCACTGTGGGTTCCTTCCTTAGGGCGCGTCGAACACAGCGCTCGGCGCGAAGGTGTGTGGGTGGTGGGGCCGCCCCGCCCCGTGACACGGGGCGGCCCGGGGTGTGCGGTGTTTAGGGCCGCAGGTCCAGGTGGTGTTGGATGCGTGCGGGTGCTTCGCGTACGCAGGCCGGGGTGCCGCTGGAGGTGGTGGCCCGTTCGGTCCAGCACCTCACGTAGTGGTCGTGGTCGTACATCTCCAGTCGGATCATCAGGCTGTCCCGGTGGCGCTGGAAGGTGCTCAGGGTCAGGGTGATCCGAGGGTTTCGCGCCCAGGTGAGGTGGTCGTCCAGCCGGCGTGCCCCGTCCTCGGTCCGGCTCACCTCGGGCCGGCGGTCCAGGAGCAGCCCGTGGCGGTGCAGGTCCTCACGGAGCGCTCGCCCCAGGGGGCTAGGGGGTTGGAAGAACAACCGGTGGTGTTCGTCTGCTGCGGCCTGGGTCGCTGCGATGGCGATACGTTCCCAGTCGCCCTGGTGCCGGTGCAGGTCCTGGCGCAGGTCACCGTGTCCGTAGGCGATGACCAGGCCGAGCGTGGTCAGGTCCACCTCCCGGGTCGGCTTCACCTGGTAGGGCGCCAAGGCCCCGTATGCGGTGATCAGGGTTCCAGGCCCATGGGCAGCCAGCGTGTGGAGCATGGGCGTGGTGATGACGTGTTGCTCCAGTGGTGGTTTCGGGGTCCTCACAACCGGGTCCTTTCATGGCAGGCCGAACTCAGCGCTCGGCGCGAAGTGGCGTGGGTGAGGGGCCGCCCCGGCCCCGTGGTCGGGGCGGCCCCCGAGCCTGGTTGCAGCTCAGTCCTGGTACAGGGCCGGGTCGGTGGCGACCGTCATGGCGATCGTGGCCTCGATTCGGTCGGCCCGCATGTGCAGGTAGTCGAACTGCAGGCTGTGCTCGCTCACCAGCCCGCCCGCCCCGTAGGCCTGAATGTGTACCGGTTCGGCGTAGCCCAGGGGCACCGTGACCCTGGCAACCGCATTGCCGTCGGGGCGGGCGTAGGTATCAGTGACGACCGGCAGGTTGGATCCGTGGCCGATGTTTGGCCCGAAGGTGTGGACACTGTCAGCCGGGTAGATGCCCAGCCGGTCCAGGCGTCGGCGGATCGGGGTGAGCATGGCGGTCAGCACCCGTACCTGGGGCCACTCGCACAGCCAGTCATTGGCGATATCGGTCAGGTCCTGAGCCAGCTCCTCGTCACCGGCGGACCCTCCGCGCTCCTTATGGGCCTCCGCAAGGCTGGTCAGGGCGCCCTGGCCGGCGATGATCATCCGGTGCTCGCCCAGCCGTCCGGTAGGCCCGTAGATCTGAACCTGGCCGCTAGCCTCGATCCAGACCAGCAGGCTGCCGGGTTCGGCGTGGCGAAGGTGGGAGACCTGCTCAGGGGTGACCTTGATCGGGCTGATGTGAGGCATAATCGTGCTCACAGCACACTCCTATGGGTG
>NZ_JBSHCT010000057.1:0-5065 GCF_053615935.1 Nocardiopsis sp. NPDC055879 | reverse complement strand
CGACCAGATCGGGCGCCTCACGGACGCCGATGACGTCATCAGCCCGTTGACCTTCCCCGAACCGTCGGTGTCGGTGGGCTATGTCGAGGCCATGGCCTCGGGGCTGCGTGAGCTGGGCACCTCGATCGCCGACACCGGTAACGACATCACCTCCTCCTGGGCCGGGTTGAGTGCTCACTACTCCGCTCCGGAGGCCGAGACTTTGTTCTCGGTCCTGGACCCGGTGGCCACCGACGGCGACACCATCGGTGAGGAGTTGGACCGGGCGGCCAGGGCGTTGGAGAACTTCGCCGAGGACGTCGCCGACATCAAGACCCGCTGGTCCAACCTGCGGGTGGAGGCCTACGACCTGCGCTCGCGCATCCTGGCCAAGGGCGATGACTGGCGCAAAGCCGAGGACACCTGGGATCGGATCGTCGGTAACGAGAGCCCGTTGAAGGAGGAGAACGACGCCCTGATCGAACAGGGCCGCACGATCATCACCGACTACACCGAGGTCGAGAACACCTGCGCCAACGCCATCAACGCCGGGATTTCTGGTCGTACCAACTTCGAGAAACAGCCCGAGGGTGACGCCGAACTCGACCCGAACGTGTTCTACCACGGGTTCGAGCAGGACATCTCGGAGTTGGCCGAGGCGTGGGGGCATGAGGGGGCCCAGACCGACCACGGGTGGTGGGTCGATGTGGGTCATTCGGTGTGGGACTTCGGTGTGGACGCGGTGCAGGGTGTGGGCGCGATGGTGGGCGCGCACTCTTCCGAGGGGTGGTTCCAGGCCTCGTGGGGGGATGCGCTCAAGGAGTACCACTGGGACAACTTGACCTCGGCGGCCTCGTTGGTGGGGATGTATGACGCCGAGTCCGACTCGTTGGGGTGGAACGGCGGGGAGGGTGTGGGCGAGGCCTGGAAGGACCTGGCTCACTCGGTGGTGCCGTGGGAGGAGTGGGGGGATCGGCCCGGGTATGTGATCGGGACGGCGGCGTTGAACGTCATCGGCCTGGTGGGTGGTGCGGCGTTGACGGCCACCGGTGTGGGTGCGGTGGTGGGTGTGCCGTTGATGGCCTGGCGTGGGATGTCCATCATGGACGGGATGGGCGGCTCTGGTCGTGGCGGTAGCGGTGGTGGGGCGGACATCGATTTGCCCCAGATCCCCGACATACCGCGCTTTGGTGGTTCGGGGTCGCCGCTGATCAACCTGGCTGGGAGGGCCCTGGACGCCACCGGGTTCGGCCCGAGCCAGTTGGCCGACTTCAAGGCCATGGTCAACCGTCTGATGCCGTCCGGACAGAACGGGGTCGAGCCGGCCGGTTCCGCCTCGACACAGACGGCCGGGGAAACCGAGGAAGGACGTCCCAGTGGTGCTCGCCCGACACAGGCGAGTGCGGAAGCCGACCAGCGCCCTGTCCAACGCCCTGTGCAGGACTCCGCCATGGATGACCCGAGTGAGTCCGATACGTCTGTGCCGGCGGATACACGGGTTTTCGTTGGGAGCGCTACAGGGGAAACCGGTAGTGGTCGCTCTGGTGTTGATCACTCGGCACGAACGGCCGGGGGAATCGACCAGAGCCCGGACCAGGACCCCACAGTGGGCGATGCGTTGGTCGGTGACGACATTCTCAACCATCCCGACATCGCCGAGATCGACAACAAGACCAAGTCCGACCCCGCAGCCCAAAGGGACTTGGCCGGAACCGACTGGGATCGCAAGATCTCCCAGCCCAAGGTTCCTGTCTCGAACGAGGTGCGGGCGGCCTCCTGGGCCTCGTCACCGTCCTCGGCCGACCCCAGAGGCGACAATAACCACGACGGATCCGACGGCGACGATTCAGATCAGGGTCCCGAGGGCGCAGCGGACAGACAACCGGTCTTGCCGGACGGCACTGTCCCCAAGGACACTCTGAAGGCGAACGTCACCCCTGACCCCCCTGCTCCATTCCCTCCCCTGCTCAGCGTCACCGGTATCGGTACTCCTGGCGGTGGCGGTTCCTTCGGTAACGAGATCTCCAATCACCCTGGGAATCTCGGCGCCGAGTTGCTCGACAACAACCCCGTCGCCCGCAACCAAGGCGGTGGGGGAGCATCTGGCCAAGACAGTTCTTCAACAACCAGATACTCGGATAGCCAAAATAGTGACTCGACGTCCCAAGGAACGTTCACACCTTCTAGTGCGAATGTGAATGGCGGAAGCAGTGCTGGGTCTAGTTCTGGAGGATCCGCCTTCCATTCCCAAGATCCACTAAAGATTCCATGGGGGAAAACAGGAACCGTTGAGGAGGTGGGCCTCTCTGGATCGAGAGTCAATGATGGAGCAAAGCCTGTACTTCCAGAAAATGAACTAAAAAAAGAAGAGGTCAAGAAGGAAAACAAAGAACTCTCTCCCGAGCCAGGCGAACGATTTGGAGATAAAGGTGGACTCTCCCCAGATACGAGCTATGAGGTTTTTGATCGCTCCGGCTCGCTCAGGGGGACATATATCACTGATGCCAGTGGGGAAATAAGAAGAATTGAACTCGATATCAGCAACTTCGACCGTAAGCATCCCGAGTTCGTCGACCCAAGGCCAAATGCAGAATATCGAGTAAAAACTCCAAGCTCGCGTTACGCATATCAGACAAATTCGTACGGTGATAACCTTGAGTCTGAAGGCCGCTTCACTCCGGCCTCGTCCCCTCGTTTCAGTGGGGAAGAGCGCGCAGTAACCAAGGCGGCAAGAGAGTACTACGATACATATAATAGATTTTTGAAGGAAGACTTCGCTGGGAATCCGGAAAAATACCCTGGGCTGACAGAAGCTCCACAATTCGAAAAAACCACATGGAATGGCGGGCATGTAGTAGGGATTGGTGAATTCGGGGGAATTCCAGAGCGATTGAATCAGGTAGCGATGCGGAAGAGTGTAAATCAGCACGCTGCCGCAGAATGGAGGGTAGGAAAGTCTTACCGGAATTTTGAGATGGCGCTAGAAAGAGTTAACAAGGGGGAATTTGAGCACCTTGAAGGGCGCAGTAAGAACCCGGACTATCTGGCTGAGGTCGAACTTTGGAAGGAGGCTTATAGGAAGGCTCCGCCACCGCCTGATATTCGAGCTAGGGTGAAGCAGGTATATGATCCGATGCTCCCGACGTTCGAAGTCAGAAAAAGCAACGGAAATCTTTCGAAAGTGCTAAACGCGCCGCCGGCGGCAATTTCTATTGAATTCAGTATCAACGGAGTGCTGCAGGATGAAATTCTCTTCCCGAATCGGCCTAAGTTGAAATAGGTGGCCCCATGTACGAGTCTAGTAATAATGAGCTATCTCCAGTTGAGGAGCAGGAAGCAATTTCGGGGATGGCGTCAAGCCTGTCGGGCTACCTTCCTGAAAATTGGAAATGGGCTAGATTCTTCATCATGTTCATGGGTGAATACGCGATCCGAAGGGTGGAAGTAGAGAAGGAAGATGGTGAGGTGACGCGAATCAGTCTTCCCACGAGCTTTATCATGAGAGCAATGGAAATCCGCTCTGGGATGTACAAGCAGAATCGTGGGACATGGTTCTCGTGGGAGCTTATGCTGTGGAGTGAGGGAAGGTACAAATCGAAGTTCAATTACACAGATCTTCCCCCGTTTACTTTCGGCCCGGATTCAGATGATTTCCTTGAGGAGATGAGGATATTTCCTAGGAGTGAAGAGTTCATTCCTGGTTGGCTGCAGGAGAAAATCGATGAAGCCAATCGTGGGGAGTAGATTAACTTCTTGATTATTAGAGAGTGCCAGAACCAGGAAAATTTGGATACACACTAACTGGAGTGGAGGGAGGTGGTAGAGGAGATGGTCACTTCCCCTTTCATTATGGGGATCCATCTCAACAGCATCAGGTTCCAGGTCCAAGTTGCCTTGGTTGTGGACCCTGATGTCAACGAGGCCTGTACCTGGCGATTCTGAAGCACCTGGATGCAGGCCGCAGAACCCGTCTTCGCGATGAGCACAGCAGACCCTGATACCGCTGTCGAGCGGCACATCGACCATCGAACGTGGACACTCAGTCCGGTCCCCATCACGACTTCTCCTGAGGGTGAGCCTTTGGAGTTGGTGATCCATCATAAGGCGCGAAGGACGAAGGGCTTCGGTCCGGACTACTCCGCCAACGCGGGTAACTGGACCACCGCGTTCTTCCTGGCCGTCATCTGTCGTGAGCAGGAGCGGTATCGGGAGCTCTGTGAGATCCCGGTGGGGACGCTTCGTGAGTATGGGGAGTCGGAGGGGGCCCGCTACAACCCCTACGTCTACTACTGGATCGCAGCCCTTCAAGACTTCGTTCTGGGCGGCCCGGACCTGGGGGAGAACCTGCTCAAGGCGATGGAGCTTTCTGCGCCTGAGCAGTCCGAGATCGGTAGCGCGGAGAGCCTCGACAAGCTGATCTTCCCCCAGTTGAACGCCTTCCGGTACTTGGTGCAGCGGGACAGTGACGGGTTCAATGAGGCGCTGGCCGAGGGGTTGGTGTCGCATGCCGAGTTTTGGACGACCGAGGACCGTGTCAACGAGATCGATGGAGCCTTTCACCTGGGTCTCCTGGCCCTCGGGTGTCTGGCCTACGACACCGCGGAGGTGGATCCTGACTTCAGCCTCGAAGCCGAATCCGGATATCTGCCCGAGCATCTCGTGCGCAGGTCCTGGTACGGCGAGTTCCCCACGTGAGCGGCCTCTGCGTGATCGGCCGCTGTACGGGCAGAAACCTTCTCACCCTCAAGCCTTGGACATAAGCGTGGGGCGAGGCCCTCGCGACCTCGCCCCACACCCCGGTGGCCGGGGGAGACGGTCCGGGTCCTGCCTGACCCGGTTCCGCCACCCTTGACCCAGTTCCCCCGACCAGGGTCTTGTGTCCCCTCAGCTCTCTTTGACCGCCCCCAGGTCGTACAGGTCGGCGAGCGCCTCATAGGAGTACATGCGGGCCTTTTTGTCGAAGATCATCGACGAGATCATCAGCTCGTCGACACCGGTGTCGACGACGAACTGGTCGATCTTGGCCTTGACGGTCTCGGGTGAACCGACGAACGAGTAGCGCAGCATCGACTCCAGCTGCTGCTTC
>NZ_JBSHCT010000056.1:0-5908 GCF_053615935.1 Nocardiopsis sp. NPDC055879 | reverse complement strand
CCTGGAACTCGTCGAGAGAGGCCCTGTACTCGGAGATCGCTCGCAGGTGATCATCCTGGTCGGCGTGGAGAAGACCGACCTGGTCCCGGGCATACGGGATGTTCTGCCGACGACCGCACTCCTCCCACAGCGCGATCGCACGACCGAGGAGTTCCTCGACCTCACCCCGATCCATCAGCTTCAACCGCATGACGGCCAACTCGTAGAGAGCGTCCGCCGTGCCGAGGGGATCACTCAACTCACGCCAGGCCTCCACCGCCTCGACGAAGAGCTTTTCCGCCCGGTCCCAGGGGCCGTTGGTCTCCAAGAGCCCGGCCATGGCCAATGGAATCCTCGCCACGTACTCCGTGAACCCTCGTTCCCGGGCGTGTTCAATGACCCTCTCCACCGATGGAAAGGTGTCCGCGAACCACTCTCGTGCCTCTCTCGGGCTCTCGAAGTCCGGAGTGGCCGAACTACGCGTGATCGGGCGCTCCGTTCGTTGGCGCCCCGGCATCGCCGTGCGATCGGCGTTGTCCACGGTGGCCAGGTAGTAGTCCAAGATGCGCCGTTCCACCTCCCACCGCTGTCGCTCGGACATCGTCCGAGCCGCACGTTGGCGGGCGAATCGCCTCACGGAATCGTGCATCCGGTAACGCCCTGGGCTGACCTCGTCCAGGAAATGGACGTCGATCAGCTCATCCAGGGCCTTCTCCGTCTCGTCCCAATCACCTACGGATGCCGCCGCCGCGTGGTCCGGAACCACCGTCGTGGGGTGCAGACCCACACAAAGAAAGACCTGTCGGGCCCACACGTCCAGAGTTTCGTAGGTGTCGATGAAGACCGCCAAAGCCTCCGAATCCGCACCTTGCTCGGACGCCCTCGTATGCCTCTCAAGGTGATCTGCGAGACGGTCCAGGCTCCACGTGAACCGGCGCCTCAGCTGAGCCGAAGCGATCCACAACCCGAGCGGCAACCGATCGGCCAAGGCCACGACCCGGCTCACGCCCTCTTCCTCGACGTCACGCCCGCTGAAGGCGGCGAACATCCGTACAGCGTCTTCTTCGTCCAAAGGTCGTAGCCACAGCCGACGAGCGCCGTGGAGTCCGGCGAGGCTGCGTCTGCTGGTCACGAGTACGACGCTCCCAGCGGCCCCCGGAATCACCGGCACCACCTGGTCGTGGTGGTCCGCGTTGTCCAGGAGAAGGAGCACCCGCCGACCCGCGACCTGATTGCGCCACAGCGCCACACGCGCCTCGGGTTCTGTGGGGATACCGCTGCCCGAAACCCCGAGCATCTGTAACAGGCGGAAGAGGACCTGGTCCGAACTCGCTCCGGTCAAATCGGTCTGCAATCTGACGTCGAAGGCGTCTCGCAGGCGATGAGCGGCGTGCACGGCCAGGCTCGTCTTACCGACTCCGCCCAGGCCATGAATCAAGTGCACCGTCGATCGGCCATCGGAAGCACGCACTGAGGTGAGCAGGGTTTCGAGTTCCTCGTCCCGTCCCAGGAAGTCGGAGACGTCGGCTCGAAGAGTGTCCACTACCTCTCGACGGGGCTCCGCGAGGGGAACGGGTTCGGCCCATCGGCCTTCGTCGCCGTCGGCCTCGGTAAGGATCCGTTGGAAGAGCACTCGTGTTCGGGGACTGGGCTGGATGCCCAACTCGGCGACCGTGTGCTCCCGTAGCTCGGTGTAACACTCGATCGCCTCGGTGTGCCGACCGCACATCTCCAGGGCCTTCATGTGCAGGTACGCCAAGGTCTCGTCACGAGGGTGGTCCTCCAGCCGGAGGAGGGCCTCTTCGGGACCACCGAGGACGAGCCCCACCTCCGCCCACTGGCCGAGCAGACGGCGGTGCCCATGGGCCATGCGCCGCCGTAGGGAATCCGCCCACACCCCGGCGAACTCGGTGAGGGGTTCGCCGTCCCACAACTCCAGGGCCTCTTCCAGGAGCGCGAATGCCGCCGCGTGCTCTCCCCGTTGGGTGAGCTTGCGTGCTTGGTCGGAGAGGTTCCGGGCCCGATGCCAGTCGACCGCGTCGGGGTCGACCTCCAGGGTGTAGGTACTGGACCGACGTTTGATGTCGGTCGGCACGCCCGCGTCCTTGAGGCTTCTCCGGATCCGGCTGCAATAGGAGTAGACACTCGTGTGCACCGAGTCGGGCGGTGCTTCGCCCCAGACGCGGTCGATGAGGGTCGAGGTCGGTACGGGACGACCGACGGACTCTGCCAGTACCGCGAGGACGAGGCGGGCCTTGGGGGAACCCACGTCGACCGATCGGTTCTCGACCAGAATCTGTGGGACCGGGGTGAGGATTCGTATTTCCAACTTGTCACCACCCAACACGAACCATCATGACATCCGAATTACGGATTGCCAAGATTATTGATTCGGTCATCTTCAAAGAGTCCAGAATAAGACCCCATGAACAGGCAGGATACCCGCCAGGCAGGCGACAAACCTCGATGCTCGCATTCACACAGGTCGCGCGGTGTACATTCCGGCCCAATGGCGCTAGCATTCTCGAAACCGTGCACGTGAATTGCGCACGTTCCGCCGCACGTCATTCTGCACATTCCTCGGCACGTGCATATGTTCGGGCATACGAAAGGTGCCGTGTCGAACCCCGCTCGACACGGCACCTCGCTCACGGCCTTGAGCCGTGGCTCCCCGGCCTCAGGCGGCCAGGGTGTGGGAGCGCGGTGTCCGAATCCGCGCCCACAGCCTGCGCAGCCCCGGCCCGCGAGTCTTCACCGAGGCGACGAGACGATCGTGACGGGCCACACGCTCGGCCTCGGCACGGTAGAGGTCGGCGGCCTGGGCGCTGAGGTCGGCGTGCATGGTGGTCTCCTCCGGGGTCTGTGCCGGGGCTGTTCTCCCGACTGATTCCAGATTCGCTCTAAGGCCCCCGGCCGCGCATCGGAAGAGTGCAGCGGATCCGCCTCTCGGGGATGCCTTAGGTCGAACCGCAGACCGCCTTAGAGATCGTCTCGCTCGGTCGACACGAGGACGTGCTCAGTCGTCCGCCCAGGTGGTCAGTCCATGGCGATAGGCGTAGACGGCCGCCTGCACCCGGCTCTCCAGCCCCAGCTTGGCCAGGATCCGGGTCACATGGACCTTGGCCGTGCCGTGGGTGATGCTCAACTCCCCGGCGATCCGGGCGTTGCTGCGTCCCTTGGCCACCAGCACCAGCACCTCCCGTTCTCGGGGCGTCAGCTCTTCGACCAGCAGTGGGGGCCTGCGCGGCGAGGTCCTCGCGAAGCGCTTCACCAGGCGCGGTGTGACCCGTGGATCGATCACCCCTTGACCTGAGGCCGCTGCTCGCACCGCCTCCACGTACAGTTCCGGGTCGCTCTCCTTGAGCAAAAAGCCCACCGCCCCCGCTTGAAGAGCCCCGAACAGGTAGTCGTCGGTATCGAAGGTGGTCAGCATGACCGTCGACGGCGAGGGCGAGAGCCCCGATAGCTCCCGGGCCGCCTCGACACCGTCAGTGCCGGGCATCCGGATGTCGGTGAGGACCACGTCCGGGCTCAGTCGGCGTGCCATGGCCACCAACTCCCGGCCGTTGGCCGCCGCGCCCAGCACGTCGATGTCCTCGACCGGCCGGAAGAGTAGCCGCAGCCCCTCGCGGGCGGCCGGCTGGTCGTCGGCGATCAGCAGTCGGATCATTCGTCCCCTCTCACGGGGAGTACGGCCCGCACCCGCCAGCCCCGGCCCGGGCCACTCCCCGTATCCAAGACACCGCCCAGTTCCCCGACACGGTCCCGCATTCCCGCCAGGCCGCGCCCGCCCGATCCCTTGTCCCCCGTCACGCGCCGTCCGTCGTCCTCCACCGTGACCGTCAGCGTGTTCGCCGTGCGGCTCAATTCCACCCGGACCCGCCGTGCCGACGAGTGCCGCAGCACGTTGCCCAGGGACTCCTGGACGATCCGGTACACGTCTACTCCCACCCGCTCCGGCAGCCCCTCCCCGATTCCCTCGGGCATCATCAATTCCACGTGCACTCCCGTGTTCTCCAGAGCCGCCACCAGGGGCGGAAGGTCCGCCGGCCCCATGCCCGAGGCCGATCCGGTGAGCCGGTCCCCGTGTAGGGAGTCCAGCAGTTCGCGCACCTCCCGCACCGCGCGGCCGGACATCTGCGCGACCGACTCCAGCACCGCGACCGCCTCTGGGTCCCTGCCTCCCAAAGCCTGCCGACCACCGACCGCCAACAGCCGGATCGCACTGAGATGGTGGCCCGCGATGTCATGCACCTCGCGGGCGATCCGCTCCCTCTCGCGCAGCCGTTCGCGCTCGAACTCGTTGCGCGTCGCACGCCGGATCCCCTCGGCGCGGTCGGCCCTGAGCCGCCACACGTAGCCCACCAGGACGGACACGAGGACGGGGACCGCTGCCATGGAGAAGTCCACACCGTCCCCGATCACGGACGCGGCCGGCGCGAAGGGATCCCCCGACCACTCGACCAGCGAGTTGGCGTCAGGGTAGACGACCACCAGGTAGGTGAACCACCACGCGACCGCCACCGGCACCAGCACCGGCACCGCGCCGGGGCGTTGGTGGGCGAGGGTCGCCACGGCGAACACGCCAGCGATAACGGAGCCGTCCTGGTCCACGAGCGCGAACGAGACGAACAGGAGGGAGCCGGTGGCCAGAGCCACGGCGGCCGGGAACCGCCGCCGCAGCACCAGGGGAGCACAGGCGAGCAGCACGACCAGGTCGCTGAACCACCCATGAGTGCCGTACTCGACGCGGGACAGCCCCAAGGCCGCCAGTCCCACCAGTAGCGTCACCACGATGTCGCGCACCGGAACGGGGAGCCACCGCCACCGCCGCATCCGCGCGACCACTCCGAGACCCGTTGTCGCACCCATCCGTACATGGTGCGGTACGTGGACGGGGTCCGCGTCCGCCGAAAGGTATACGGCCGTCGGGTGGAAAACGAGCTATGTCCTTCGGTAGATGCCCCGGCGGACACCCACCCGCGACCATGCGCCCATGCACACGACCCCACGACCCTTCGAACCCGCTCGCATACCGCTTCTGGACGTGCTGCGCGGTTTCGCCATCCTGGGCACCCTCGCCATGAACATCTGGCTCTTCGGCTACCCCCGGACCGGCAGCTTCGGCCCCGTCGCCGAGGGGCTGCAAACCCTGTTCCTCAACGGCAAGTTCTTCGCGATGCTCACCCTGCTGTTCGGCGTGGGCCTGGCCATCCAGTACAGGGCCGCCACGGAGCGCGGTCGCCCTTGGGCGGGCCGACAGCGTCGTCGTGCCTTCCTCCTGCTGATCGAGGGGGCGCTGCACGGCGTCCTCCTCTTCAGCTGGGACATCCTCATGGGCTACGCGCTTACGGCACTCGTGGTGGTCTACGTGCTCGGTCTCTCCGAGCGGACGCGTTCGGCCATCATGTGGTCCGTCCTGGGCCTGCACCTCACCTTCGTGGGCGGGATGACGGCGATAATGCTCCTGTTCTTCCCCATCGTCCACGTGACTGAGCCCCCGGAGTCCACCGAGTCGGGCCGGCTGTACCTGGAAGGAAGCTACGCCGACCAGGTTCTATACCGGATGGCGAACTTTCTGGACGACCGGACGGAGATGATCACCAGTTTCCCGCTGATGGTGTTCCTCTTCTTGTTGGGAGCGCGCCTGTACCGGTCCGGAGCGTTCGGGGCCGACCTGGTCGGTCGGACCATGCGGGCCCGCATGGCGGTCTGGGGACTGGGGTTGGGTCTGCCGCTCAACGCTCTGGCCGTCATCTGGAACGAGCACCTCGCCTTTGCGGGACGTCTCGTCTTCTCCGTGGTGCTGATGCTGGGCTACCTGGGGCTCGTAGGAGTGCTGTTCGACCGGGTACGACGCCCCGGGCCCGTGACGGCCGCTTTGAGCTCGGTGGGCAGGACCGCGCTCAGCTGCTACATCCTCCAGAAC
>NZ_JBSHCT010000055.1:0-7080 GCF_053615935.1 Nocardiopsis sp. NPDC055879 | reverse complement strand
CCCAAGAGCGCGGCGAGCCGTCGCACGTTGATGGTGGACCACGCCACGGTGGGTGTGTTGCGCCGCCACCGGTGGCGCCAACAGCAGGAGGCCCAGGACCACGGCCGGGTGTGGGACCGGGGCGGGTACGTGTTCACCGCGGCGGGTGGCGGAGTGTTGGCCCCGGAGCGGCTCTCGCGCCTCTTCCGGAAGGTGAACACCTCCAGCGGATTGCCGCCGGTGCGGTTGCACGACCTGCGCCATGGTGCGGCGACGCTGGCGTTGGCGGCCGGGGTGGAGCTGAAGGTGGTCCAAGCGATGCTGGGTCACGCGAGCATCGTGCTGACCGCGGACACCTACTCCAGTGTGCTGCCGCAGTTGGCGCGCGAGGCGGCGGAACGCACGGCCTTGTTGGTGTTACGGGATGCGGGTCGGGTTCGCCGTCAGGTGCGGGGCAGGGGCGGTCGGCGGGGTTTGACGCTGGTCCCACCTGGGACCCACCGTGGACCCACCACAGGGAAGAGCCAGCCGGTGCACAGCCAGGTGCGGCTGTGACCTGGGGTTTTGTGGCGCACCCGGCAGGATTCGAACCTGCGACCGTCGGATTAGAAGTATCCGATGGTGGAGAACGAGTTCTTCGGATTCTCGTACGAGGTGTTATGCCGTGTGGTGTGGCGTAGGTGGCCGTCTGGATGTGGCTGTTGCGTCCGTGGTGGCAACGGTCAGTGTGGAAGGAGGATGCTGATGAGTTCTTCGACGCGCTTGCGGATGTCGTCGCGGATGGGGCGGACGGCTTCCACGCCCTGTCCGGCGGGGTCGGGGAGTTCCCAGTCGAGGTAGCGCTTGCCGGGGAAGATCGGGCAGGTGTCGCCGCAGCCCATGGTCACGCACACGTCGGAGGCCTCGACCGCGTCGACGGTGAGGATTTTGGGGTTCTGGTCGGTTATGTCGATCCCTACCTCGGCCATGGCCTCGATCACCGCGGGGTTGAGCGTGTCCGCAGGTGCGGAGCCCGCCGAGCGGACCTCGATCCGTCCCTGGGAGAGGTGGCGCAGCCAGGCGGCGGCCATTTGGGAGCGTCCGGCGTTGTGCACGCACACGAACAGAACGGAGGGCTTGGCGTTGTCGGTCATGGCAGGCCTTACTTCTTTTCGGTGGTGATGGAGGGTGAGGCCAGAAAGGTGACGAGGTCCCGAATGTGCGTGTCGACGGTGTCGCGGATTCGACGCAGTTCGGTGAGCGAGGCTCCGTGGGGGTCGGCTGTGGGCCAATCGAGATAGCGGCGCCCTGGCACGACAGGACATGCGTCGCCGCAGCCCAGGGTGACCACGACGTCGGCCGCCTCAACGATTTCCTTGGTGAGCGGCTTAGGATAAGCGAGGCCCAGACCGACACCCACTTCTTCCAGTACTCGTGCCAGGTTCGGTTCCACGTCCGTAACCGGCTCGGTGCCTGCGGAGGAGACGGTGACCGGGTTCGTGGCGCGGTGGGACAGCAAGGCGGCGGCCAGTTGCGAGCGTCCGGAGTTGTGGGTGCACACGAACAGCACCCGTGGTGGGCGGGAGTTGGGCGCCTGTTGGATGGCCACGAGCGCGTCCAGACGTTCAGCGGTCAAACGTTCGGCCAGAACACTCAAGTGGGTGGTGATCCGTGCTGTGGCCGCCAAACGTTGGCGGGAGTCGAGGATGAGCGCCTCCACGGTCTCGGTGGAAAAACGGCCCTGGTGGCGGGCGGCCAAGCGGACGGCTCCCAAGGTGGCGTGTTCGTGCAGAAGCGGTGGTAGATCAGGTGTGGTCATGCCTGGGATTCCTCTGTGAGGGGAGAGGCCGTTCGACATCTCATCAGCCTCGATTGATGAGATATTATCAGGGCATGCTGATGTCAGTCGATACTGATGTGATGAAGGTGCTGGCCGATCCGCTTCGGATGCGGATCGTGTCCCTGCTCGCCCACGAGACCCTGTGCACCACCCACCTGATGGAGGAGACCGGGGCCCGCCAGACGAATCTGTCCAACCACCTGCGTCTGCTGCGCGAGGCCGGGGTGGTGGAGACCGAACCCTGCGGCCGGTTCACCTACTACCGACTCCGTCCCGAAGCCCTGGAAGCCGTGACTTCCCAGCTGGCGGACCTGGCCGCCACCGCTCGCGCCACCGGTTCCGCAGACAACAGGAGGCCCTGCTGATGACCTCGACCGACAAGACGACCAGCGGTACAGACGGGTCCGTCGTCGCGAAACTCTCGTTCCTGGACCGGTTCCTGGCCGTGTGGATTCTGCTTGCCATGGTTATCGGCCTGGGACTGGGCCGCCTGGTGCCGGGCATCAACGAGGCACTGGCCGCCATGGAGATCGGCGGGATCTCCCTGCCCATCGCGATCGGCCTGCTCATCATGATGTACCCGGTCTTGGCCAAGGTCCGCTATGACCGCCTGGACACCGTCACCGGCGACCGCCGCCTGTTGATCTCTTCCCTGGTGATCAACTGGGTGGTCGGTCCGGCGGTGATGTTCGCGCTGGCCTGGATCTTTCTGGCGGACCTGCCCGAGTACCGCACCGGGTTGATCATCGTCGGTCTGGCCCGCTGTATCGCCATGGTGATCATCTGGAACGACCTGGCCTGCGGGCACCGTGAGGCCGCCGCCGTGCTGGTGGCGCTCAACTCCGTCTTCCAGGTCCTGCTGTTCGGTGTGCTGGGTTGGTTCTACCTGGACCTTTTGCCCGGATGGCTGGGCCTGGACACTGGCGGGCTGGAGGTCTCGCCGTGGTTGATCGCCTTGAACGTGGTGATCTTCCTCGGCATCCCCCTGGCCGCTGGGTTCCTCACCCGTCGGTTCGGTGAGAGGAAGATGGGCCGCGAGCGCTACGAGTCGGCCTTCCTGCCCCGAATCGGCCCGTGGGCCCTGTACGGGCTGCTGTTCACCATCGTGCTGCTCTTCGCCCTCCAGGGCGAGAGGATCACCAACCAGCCCTTGGACGTGGCCCGCATCGCCGTGCCGCTGTTGGCCTACTTCGTCATCATGTGGTTCGGCACCTTCGCCTTCGCCAAGGCGATCGGAATGGACTACGACCGCACCACCACACTGGCCTTCACCGCGGCGGGAAACAACTTCGAGCTGGCCATCGCGGTGGCGATCGCGACCTTCGGGGTCACCTCCGGCCAGGCACTGGCCGGGGTGGTCGGCCCGCTGATCGAGGTCCCGGTGCTCATCGCGCTGGTGTACGTGTCCCTGGCCTGGCGCAAGCGCTTCGCGTCAGAACGCCAGTAGCCGATCATGTTCGGGAGCGGAGGCCGCATTCCGCGCGGCCTCCGCTCCTGCGGCTGTGGACTTCCTGGCAACCCGAGAAGGGACGAACATGCCCACCGAGCAACAACTCGTCGACGTCGCCGTGATCGGTGGCGGCCAGGCCGGACTCGCCACCGGGTACTTCCTGCGCCGAGCCAAAGCCGACTTCGTCATCCTGGACGACCACGACCGACCAGGAGGGGCCTGGCCCGAGTACTGGGACTCGTTGCGACTGTTCTCCCCGGCCGAACACAGCATGCTCCCGGGCTGGTGGATGCCCGAGGAACAGGGGCAGGAGTACCCCTCCGCGCGGCATGTGGCCTGGTACCTGGGAGAGTACGAGCGCCGCTACGCCCTGCCGATCCGCCGTCCGGCGCGGGTACGACGGGTCGAGCGATCCGGGGACCGGCTACGACTGGTGACCGACGACGATGCCTGGCTGGCCCAACGGGTGATCAGCGCCACCGGAACTTGGGCCGCCCCTTACATCCCCGACCTGCCAGGCCGAGGCGTCTTCGAGGGCGAGCAGCTCCACACCGTGGACTACCGCAGCCCCGACCGGTTCGCCGGACAGCGCGTCGTGGTGGTGGGCGGGGGCAACTCCGCCGCCCAGATCCTCGCCGAACTGTCCACGGTCGCTCAGACCACCTGGGCCACGGCACGTGCCCCCCGGTTCCTGCCCGACGACCTCGACGGACGGGCGCTCTTCGCCCTCGCCACCCAGGCGCAACGGTCGCAAACAGCGGGTCTGGGCGACCTAGGCGACATCGTGGCCGTTCCCAGCGTGCGCGAGGCGCGCGAGCGGGGCGCTCTCAAAACCGAGCCGATGTTCGACCACCTCACCCGCACCGGGGTGACCTGGTCCGACGGCACCACGATGGAGTGCGACGCCATCCTGTGGTGCACGGGGTTCCGTCCGGTCCTGGACCACCTCGCCCCCTTGGGACTCGTGGACAGCCAGGGGCGGGTGACGGTGGAAGGCACCCGGTCGGTGGTCGAGCCCCGTTTGCACCTGGTGGGTTATGGGGACTGGACGGGGCCGGCCTCGGCCACCCTCATCGGCGCGGCGCGCACCGCCAAGGCGACCATCGCCGAGATCACCCAGGAGTTGGAGACCGAGCCACGGCCTGAAACAGAGTGAGGGAGGGGACGGGTGCTCAGTGCCACTTGAGGGCGCGCGCCCCGCGCGCGGTGGCGCGGTAGAGCCCCGGCACATCGGTGGGCTCGGCGTAGTCCAAAGCCTCCAAGACCCACAGCAGTCGTGCGATGAGGTGGGCGCGGGCCGTGAGGGGAGTGCTGTGCCGCCACATGTCGGCGAGGCCCTCCGCGGAGGCCGGTCCGTCGTCGCACAAGGTCCGTAGAGCCCGGCGCCGGGCCGCGCTGAGGTGGCGTAGGGAAACCGCCTTCTCCTGCCCGGCATGGTCCGTCGCGGGCACGGTGGTCCCTATCTGCCGCATGCTTGTTCTCTCCCTGCGGTGGGCCGATCGAACGGGACTGTGAGCGTGCGCGGACTCGCGTCAACGTTGTGCTCTGGCGAGAAGCCGTCGCAGGACGTGTCGGGCGTCGCGTCCGACCCCGCGCAGGGTGGCCGAGGAGAAGCTGCGCTGGAACTCCAACCCCACGTATCCCAGCCCGGGGACCGTGGTGGATATTCCGCTTCGATGGAGCGGGCGTCCCTGGGCGTCGAGCGCGCCGGTAGGTGCGAGGTAGTCCAAGGCGGGACGGTAGCCGGTCGCCAGGAGCAGCGTGTCGACCTTCTCCACGGTGCCGTCGGCCCAGGTCACTTTGGCAGCGTCCAGGCGGGTGAACATCTCCCGCCGGTCGGGGTTGCCCGTGGCGAAGGCCGCGCGGTAGCGGCCGTCGTCGTTGACCAGGGTCGGACCCTTCTCCCAGATACGGCGCAGCGGGGCCGTGTCCAAGCCGGTGCGGGTGAACCACCAGTGGATGTCCCGGCCCAGGGGCCGTTGGTTCGCCCAGGCCACCGGAGAGCGGGTGGCCAGACTCACGCGGGCCACCTCGGCGAGTTCCGCTGCGATCTGCACCCCGGAGTTGCCGCCGCCGACCACCACCACACGCTGATCGGTGAAGGGATCGGAGATCCGGTACTGGGCGGTGTGCAGCACGGTCCCGGTAAAGTCTTCCAGCCCCGGCAACGAGGGGCGGTGCGGGCGGGTGAAGCCTCCGGTGGCCGCGACCACTACCGAAGAACGCACCCGGGAGCCATCGGCGGTGGTGAGGACAAATCCGCCCCCGTCGCGTTCGATGCTCTCCACGGACCACCCGTAGCGCAGGTCTGCCTCCAGCCGAGAGGCGTAGTCGCGCAGGTAGTCCACCACCTCGTCCCTGAGGGGGTAGTGCTCGGGGTCGCCTGGCAACGCATGTCCGGGCAGTGCGGAAAAGCGCGCCGGGGAGAACAGGGTCAGGCTGTCGTAGTAGTGCGGCCAGGAACCGCCCGGCCGATCGGCCGCTTCCAAAACCAGGGGGCGCACGCCGTGGCGGTTGGCGGCCCAAGCGGTGGCCAGACCTGCTTGACCGGCACCGATGACGGCGAGGGGGACCTCTTCCATGGCAGGGACTCTTTCGTTGTCGTGAGCGCGAAACCGTCGCAGTGGGTCACTGGGTGGGCGCAGGGGTGTTCAAGAGGGGGCGAAGACACGGACCTGCTTGCTTTCGGTGCGGGTGGCCAGAGCGAGGATCGCGCCGAGGGCCGCCAGTGTCCCCAACGCGACGAACACCGCTGTGTATCCGCCCAACGGTCCGGCCAGCGCCGCGCCCGCCCACGGGGCGAGCGCGATGGCCAGCATGAGCGGGGTATGCATGAGGGCGTTGAGGGTGGCGTAGTGCGTCGTGCCCCACCGGTCCGAGACAGCGGTGGCCTGGAGGAGGGTGAGGATGCCCCGTGCCATGCCCGCCAGGACCGCGATGGCCAGGACCAGACCGAAGGGCCCCGGCACCAGGGCCAGGAGGAAGGTGGTTACCGCGCAGGCGCCCAGTACGGACACGGCGCGCAGCATCGGGCTGGTCCACCGTTCCAGTGGTGCGTAGACCAGACGGCCCAGGACCTGACCGATCCCGCCCACCCCCAGCGCCCAAGCCGCATCACTCGTGCCGAATCCGCGTTCCTGAAGGAGAGGAACGAGGTTGACCACGACCGCGTAGACGGTGAAGGACCCCAAAGCCAGGGCCACCGTCAGAGCCCAGAAAGCCCGGCTACGCATCACAGCACGCGCCTCTTGCCCTTGCTCACCTGGCGTGGTGAAGCCGCCGGGGGACCAACCTCGTGGTAGGGCGAAGGCGTGCAGGGGCACCACCACGCCCAACAACACGAGGGCGAGCACCAGGTAAGCGCCCCGCCACCCCCAGACCCCCTCCAGGAACGCGCTCAGGGGAGCGAAGACGGTGCTGGCCAGCCCGGCGACCAAGGTCAAAGCGGTCAGGGCCCAGACCTTGGCCTTCCCGTACCAGTGGGTCAGGGCAGCGAAGGCCGGAGGGTAGAACAACCCGGCCATCGCCACCCCGGCCACCAGCCAGGCGGCGGCGAACACCCACGGGTCCGGGGCCAAGGCGATGGCCACCACGGAGGGAACAGCGATCAGGGCCGCCGATACCATCGCCGGACGCGGGCCCCGGGCCTGGACCCAGCGCCCGACCGGGATGCCCGCCAGCCCCGCGATGATTTGGGAGGCGGAGAACAGCGCGGTCACCATGGTCAGGGACCATCCGGTGTCGGCGGTGATGCTCGGAGCCAGTACGGGGAAGGCGTAGAACAGCACCCCGTAACTGGTGGTGACGGTGACACATAGGGCCACCAGGCCCC
>NZ_JBSHCT010000054.1:0-7907 GCF_053615935.1 Nocardiopsis sp. NPDC055879 | reverse complement strand
CGTTGTGTCCAGTGCGGCTACACAGAGCACGCCGATCGGGTGGGAGCGGTCAACGTTGGTATCAGGGCCGGGCTGGTCCTTCCTGTTGCCTGAGTGGTGGCAGGAGAAGCCCACCGCTTCAGCGGTGGGAGGAGTCACGTTCACAGCATCCGATCGACCCCCGGGATGGCCCGCACACCGGCGGCCAACGCCCAGGTCAGTGGCACGCTCAACGCGGCCAGGCCGGCGAACTTGACCACCGCCGGGGCCTGCCAGTCACCCAGGGCCATGCCCACCAACACCAGCACCACCGCGTGCAGCACGTACACGGCGAAGGCGTTCTCACCCAGGAACCGCCACACACGGTTGTCCCGGGCCAGGAACCGACGGAAGAAGACCAGCAGCGCCAGCACCAAACCCACCGAGAACAGGTTCTCCGCCACCAGATGCACCAAGGACGCACCGGTGCCCGGGGCAGCGGTCACGAACACGACCATGACGGGCAGTGACACCGCCGCGGCGATCCCGCCGACCACCCCGGCCCGGTCCGGCAACCGGTGCAACCAGTCACCCCGGTAGGCGAGCGCGCCCACGGTGAACATGGCCACGTACTGGGGCAGGTAACCGGGGCTGGGCAACCCCACCACCGGCCAGTACGGCGCGGGGAAGGCCCACCGCCAGGCGAAGGTGGCCAGGGCCAGCCCCACCGCGAACACCAGAACCGGGACCAGCCAGCGCACCGGCCCTCGCTCCCGAACCTGCGCCACGACCGGGGCGGGCCGGGAGCGACGCTCACGCACACCGCGCACCAGCACATAGACCAGGCTCATCACCAACAGCACCTCTACGAACCACATCGGGCCCGGGTCGATGGTGAGCAGGTACAGCAGCCACAGCGGAAGGTCGGGTTCAGCGGCCAACACCTGTCCGAACGCCGGGATCATGGCCAAGGGCCGCAACAAAACCAGGAACAGCAGCAGGGGAACGCCCAACCGGACCAGGCGTTCGCGCATGAACCCGCGCCGCCCACGCCGATCGATCGAACCCGGCACGAAGTACCCGGCGATGAGGAAGAACATCCCCATGAAGAACGTCTGGTTGAAGAGCACGAACAGATCCAGCGCCACCCCGGAGGGGTCTTGGGCCGGCTCCGTCAGGTACCACACCGGGATGTTGCCGTAGGTGATGGCCGCGTGGTGCAACACGACCAGGACCGTCAGGACCACCCTGAGGTGATCGACGTAGAACAGTCGGGGGCGGGACGGCCGATCGGCCGCCCCGGTGGTGGATGGGCTGATGTTCTGTGCCATGGGGACCTCGTCACTATGGTGTGACGGTCATGGGGCTCGAATCGCACGGACCAGGAGTTCGCCCAGTTCGTCGGCGTGCGCGAGCAGGTCGTGGTCGGGGTGTGTCCGCCAGTACTCGAACATGGCGTCGATGGTCGCCTGTTGGCTGATCGCCATCACCCGCACGTCGAACTCGCGAAACTCCCCGCTCCGCTGCCCGGCTCGGTAGAGCTCTTCCATGGGTTGGTAGATCGCCTCGGGTTGGGACCCATCGAAGCGGGGGGCGCCCTGGGCGTCACGGAAGTGCCGGAAGATCTGGGACAGTGCCGTCATGCGCTCGCGATGGGCCAGCGCGTACTCGGCCACGCCGCGCACGTGGGTGCGCAGCGCACGTTCCATGTTCTGCTCGGCCAGGACCCGGGGCGCGACCTCCTCCCCGATCTGGGTGTAGACGCTTATCACCACCTGGTCCATCAGCTCGTCCTTGCCGTCGAAGTGGTAGGAGATGACGCCTTTGCTCACCTGCGCCGTCCGTGCGATCCGAGCCAGGGAGGCGTTCGGGTAACCGACCTCGGCGATGGTGCGCACCGCCGCGTCGATGATCTGTGCCCTGCGGGCCTCCTCGATGAAGGACCGCTTCTGACCGTCTGGCTCGTTTTTTGACCGCATGGCCAGAATCCTACCCGGGCGGCCGGAAGACCATCGGGGATAGCCCTGATCCCATCCCTGAAGCGGACCCTCGCCCCCGGCTCGGGCAGGAGCCACGGATCTCGGGGTCCGCCGACGCCATCAGGTGCTCTCCGGGTGGAGGATGGGAGCCATGACCCCACCCGCGCCGGCCCGCCTTCGGTCCGTGCTCGCCTTCGTCGCCCTCGGCGGGGCCTTGGGCGCGCTGACCCGCCACGGCCTGGACACCCTGTGGCCGCCCGCCGCCTCGGGGGTGTCCTGGACGATCCTGGCCGTCAACGTCACCGGCAGCCTGCTCATCGGCCTGCTGATGGAACTGATCGCGCACCGGTGGCTCCACAGCCGCTACGTGCGCCCGTTCTGGGGCGTGGGCTTCCTTGGCGGATACACCACCTTCTCCGCCTATGCCGCGGACGTGGTCACCGCCCTGGAACGAGGCGCCCCGCAGGTGGCGCTGGCCTACCTGTCCCTGACCCTGATCGGTGCGCTCACCGCGGCCTGGGCCGCCTCCGCACTGGCCCACCGACTGCTCACCCACAGCGCCGGGAGGAACCCGTGAGCGCTCTGATGGTGGCCCTGGGCGCGGCCGTGGGCGCCCCCACGCGTTTCCTGGTGGACCTGACCCTCCAACGCCGCCTGGGTCGGGCCTTCCCGTGGGGCACCTTGATGGTGAACGTGGTCGGCAGCCTCCTCCTGGGTTCGCTCCTGGGCCTGCCCCTGCCTCCCGAGGCACTGGCACTCCTGGGCACCGGGTTCTGCGGGGCGTTGACCACCTACTCCACCTTCGCCCACGAGACCGTGCGGCTGGCGCGCACCGGCGCCCGGCGGCGCGCTTTGGTCTTCGTCGCGGCCCACCTGTTCCTGGGCTTGGGCGCGGCCTGGCTCGGCCTGGGCCTGACCACGCTCTTGAGGGGTTGAGGGGCCGCTATCGTGACCGGTATGTCGCTGCTCGACCGCATGGCCCGGTTCAACGCGCGCCATCCGTGGAGCCACAACGACTGGTACGGGCCCTGGGTGGTGCGTCGAGTGGTGGCCTCGGGCGCCACCCGCGTGCTGGACGTGGGGTGCGGCACCGGCAACCTGATCGAGCGATTGCACGGGCGGGTTCCCGAGGTCAGCGGCCTGGAACCCGACCCCGACACCGCCGCGCTCGCTCGTGAACGCTTCGCACGCACCCCGGGCGTGACCATCCTCCAGGCCGGATGGGAGCGGCGCGACCCCACCACCCGGTGGGATGCCATCACCCTGGTGGCGGTCCTGCACCACCTGCCCTTGGAGCAGACACTCCCCCAGCTCCGGAAGGCCCTGGCCCCGGGAGGCCGCCTGGTGGTGGTCGGCCACCACCGCGAACAGGGCGTCGCCGACCTGGTCACCGGGCTGGTCTCCGCGGTGCTCAACCCGCTGATCGGCCTGTGCAAGCACCCCAAGGCGGCCACCGCCGCGCTACCGCACATGCGCGCGCCCACCGCCGAACCGCCGCACACCCTGGCCCGGATCCGTGCCGTGGCCGCCCGTCACCTGCCCGGGGCCCGCGTCCACCGCGGCCTGTTCTGGCGGCACACCCTGGTCTACGACCGCCCCCACTGACCAGGGGTGGCGCCCAACACTTCAGCGCAGTAACTTGGAAGTGGCGCGATCCCGCGCCCAACCTCCGGCCCCGGCGCCCACGCCGTCGGCCTCGCGGAGGCAAAGGGGACCTGGGAGTTCTCGGGAGGCCGGTCGAAGACGACCCTTCCGGCGGGGCGATGGGAGCGTGGGTGCCGTCGCGGACCGCCAGGAGCCGTCATGACCAGCAACAAGTCCTTCAAGCAGCGGGTACGCGCCCGGATGGACAAGACCGGCGAGAGCTACACCGCCGCTCGGGCCCATCTGCTCCCCGCACCCGAAATCCCCGCGCCCACCGCCGATACCACCACCGGAACCGGTGCGGCCACCATCCGCCGGCGGGTCTCCGACGACAAGGTGGCTCAGGCGACCGGGCGCGGCTACGACGAGTGGTTCGCCCTGTTGGACTCCTGGCAGGCCACCACGCGCACCCACACCGATATCGCCGCCCACCTGGTCCAAGAGCACGGCGTGCAGGACTGGTACGCCCAGACCGTCACGGTCGCCTACGAGCAGGAACGTGGCCTGCGCGTACCCGGGCAGAAGAAGGACGGGTTCGCCACCAGCGCGAGCAAGACCGTCGATGTGCCCGTGGAGCGGCTGTTCGAGGCCTTCGCCGACCCCACCCTGCGCCAGGAGTGGCTGGGGGTGGTGGCTCACGAGCGGACCGCCAAGGCGGGCAAGCGCTTCACCGCCGACCTGCCCGAGGACACCCGTATCGCCGCCACCTTCCAGGCCAAGGGCCAGGGCAAGTCCCTGGTGGGCATCGAGCACACCCGCATCGGCGGCCCCGAGCGCGCCGCGGCGTGGAAGGGCGACTGGCGCCGCTGGCTGGGCGACCTCAAGAAGCTTCTGGAGGGCTGACCGAAGGGCACGGGCCCGCCCCCGCGAACCATGGTCTTCGGGGCGGGCCCGTCCGTTACCCGGCCGCTAACGTTGCAGGTAGGCGCGCAGGTGATGGGCGGTCAGGGTCTGGCCTTGGTCCACCAACCGCTCCGGAGAACCCTCGAACACGACCCGTCCACCGTCGTGCCCCGCACCCGGGCCCAGGTCGATGATGTGGTCGGCGTGCGCCATGACCGCCTGGTGGTGTTCGATCACCACCACCGTGTTCCCGTCCTGGACCAGCCGGTCCAGCAGCGCCAACAACCGGTCCACGTCCGCCAGGTGCAGCCCGGTGGTGGGCTCGTCCAGCACGTACACCGCCCCCTGCTTGGCCATGGAGATCGCCAGCTTCAACCGCTGACGCTCACCGCCCGACAGGGTGGTCAACGGCTGCCCCAGACCCAGGTAGCCCAGCCCGACGTCGTGCAGCCGGTCCAAGATGGTGCGGGCGTTACCGGAGGTGAAGAACTCACGTGCGGTCTCCACCGACATGGCCAGGACCTGGCTGATGTCCTTGCCGCGCAACGTGTACTGGAGCACCTCGTCCTTGAACCGGCGCCCCTGACACTTCTCGCAGGTGGAGGCCACCCCGGCCATCATCGCCAGGTCGGTGTAGATGACCCCGGCGCCCTTGCATTCGGGGCAGGCCCCCTCGGAGTTGGCGCTGAACAGGGAGGCCTTGACCTGGTTGGCGCGGGCGAAGGCGGTACGGATCGGGTCGAGCAGCCCGGTGTAGGTGGCCGGGTTGGAGCGGCGCGATCCTCGGATCGCCGACTGGTCGACCACCACCACGCCCTCGTGTGCGGGCAGCGCGCCGTGGATGAGCGAACTCTTTCCCGATCCGGCCACCCCGGTGACCACGGTGAGCACGCCCAGGGGCACGTCCACGGACACATCCCGCAGGTTGTGGGTGTTCGCGTCGCGGATGGGCAGGTGCCCGGTGGCGGTGCGCACCTCGTCCTTGAGACGAATCCGGTGGTCCAGGTGACGACCGGTGAGGGTGCCCGAGGCGCGCAGCCCGGCCACGTCACCGGTGTAGGTCACCGAGCCGCCGCGCGGACCGGCGCCCGGGCCCAGGTCCACCACGTGGTCGGCGATGGCGATGGTCTCCGGTTTGTGCTCGACCACCAGTACCGTGTTGCCCTTGTCGCGCAGCCCCAAGAGCAGGTTGTTCATCCGCTCGATGTCGTGCGGGTGCAGTCCCACGGTGGGCTCGTCGAAGACGTAGGTGATGTCGCTGAGGCTGGAGCCCAGGTGGCGGACCATCTTGACCCTTTGGGCCTCACCTCCGGACAGGGTGCCCGACTCCCGGTCCAGACTCAGGTAGCCGAGCCCCACCTCCACCAGGGACTCCAGGGTGTGGGCCAGGGTGTCCACCAACGGTTTGACGGCCGGGTCGTCGATGGTGCGCACGAACGCGGCCAGGTCGTCGATCTGCATCGAGGCGCACTCGGTGATGGTGCGCCCGGCCACCTTGACCTCGCGGGCGGTGGCGTTGAGCCTGGTGCCGGCGCACTCGGGGCAGGTGGAGGTGACCACGGCCCGTTCCACGAAGGCGCGCAGGGCCGGTTGCATCTTGTCGCGGTCCTTGGCCAGGTAGGTCCGCTTGATCTTGGGGACCAGGCCCTCGTAGGAGAAGGAGTTCTTGCCGACCTTGACCTTGGTCAGGGGTCCGTACAGGAAGGTGTTCCACTCCTGGCCGGTGTAGTCGTCCAGGCGTTTGTCGGCGTCCAGCAACCCCGAGTGCACGAACACCTGCCAGTACCAGCTGTCCACCGTGTAACCGGGGACGGTGATGGCGCCCTCGTTCAGGGAGAGTTCGCGGTCGTAGAGTTCCTCCAGCTCGATCTGGTCGGTACGCCCCAGCCCCTCACATTCGAGGCACATGCCCTCGGCGTTGTTGAAGCTGAACACGCTGGAGGGTTCCAGGCGCGGGGTGCCCGCCCGGCTGTAGACGATACGCAGCATGGCGTGGGCGTCGGTGGCCGTTCCCACGGTCGAGCGCGAGTTGGCTCCCATGCGTTCCTGGTCGACGATGATGGCCGCGCTGAGGTTGCGCAGGGAGTCCACGTCGGGTCGGCCGGTGCTGGGCATGAACGACTGCAAGAAGGCGGTGTAGGTCTCGTTGATGAGCCGCTGGGACTCGGCGGCGATGGTACCGAAGACCAGCGAGGACTTCCCCGAACCGGACAGCCCGGTGAAGACGCTCAGTCTCCTCTTGGGGATGTCCACCGAGACGTTGTCGAGGTTGTTCTCCCTGGCCCCACGCACCTGGATGGTGTCGTGGGCGTCGGCCGCTGTGTTCTGTTCGAAGGTCAAGCTGCTCCCCTGGTGCCCGCGTTCCAACGATTCCTTATGCGCTAAACTAACAGCCGAAGCACATTAGTTTATTCCCTAAGGAGACGCAAGTGGTGGTCTACGCCGGCCAGGGCGACCCGCGCCGTTCCATGGCACTGCTGTGGCGCGAACACGAGCAGGGCGAGCGCACCGCCCCCGGCCCCAAACCGGAACTGAACGTGGACCTGGTCGTGCGCACCGCCATCGACATCGCCGACACCCTAGGGCTGCAGGCGCTGTCCATGCGCGCGGTGGGCGAGCGACTGGGCCGCACCGCGATGTCGCTCTACACCTACGTGGCCAGCAAGAACGAGCTCATCGACCTGATGTACGACCAGGCCTTCGCCGAGTTGGCCGATGAGGTCGAGCAGGAGTCACAGGCGGCCACCCTCGACCAGGGCTGGCGCGAGAGCACCCGAACCTGGGTGGGCCTGCTGTGGGACTTCTACCTGCGCCACCCCTGGACCCTGGAGGTCTCCCAGGCCCGCCCCGTCCTGGGCCCCAACGAGTACCGACTCTTCGAATCGCTGGCCACCCTGTTGCACACGGCCGGAATGGCACCCAAGGCCATCAGCAGCACCTTCGGAAGCCTGCTCAACCTGGTTCGCGGCATGGTCCGCACCGCCGCCGAGGCCCGCCAGGCCCAAGCGGTGACCGGGGTACCCGAGGACGAGTGGTGGTACGCCCGCTCCGAACAGCTGGAGGAGTTGGCGCCCGACTTCGCCGAGCGCTTTCCGACCCTGACGTTGATGACCGCCCAGGGCGCCTTCGACAACGAGGACCCCACCGAGCCCTACCTGGAACGCGAGGCCTGGGAGACACTGCGGTTCGGACTGGAGACCTTGCTGGACGGCATCCAACGCCGCATCGACACCGCTTGAGCGACGTCGTCGGGGCCTCAAGAGCGGGTCAGATCCAGCCCAGCAGGAACAACACCAGCAAGGTCAAAGCGGCCGAGACCAGCAGGGACCCCACACAGCCCCAACGGCTGTTGTAGAAAAAGAACACGGGCACCTCCTCAAGGGTTCTCTGATCTTGCTTCGGTTCGGTAGACAGATGTCCACTTTCGGATAGTTTGCTACTGAATGAGGAGATTCAAGATGCCTAGGACCCGACCGGCCTACC
>NZ_JBSHCT010000053.1:0-8426 GCF_053615935.1 Nocardiopsis sp. NPDC055879 | reverse complement strand
CCTTCAAACACAGGCGAGGCTGAGGGTGCACCCCACCTGGCCTGGGGTTTCCTCAGGTCAGGGGTCGGCCGACCATCGGATCAAAGGTCCCCTGGTGTGCTGCACCTTCACTAATGAGGGCAGGGCATATTACCGAAAGAGATCAGACGAAGGACAACTCGACTTATAGGCGGATACGTGAATCGTACGTTATCCGCTAGAAATTTATGAAACCTTTTTGTCTCCTGCGCCCCGTGAGGGGTTTATAACTCTATGTGCTCTTGGCGAGGTCAGGGGCACGCGGGGGTGGGGTCTGAGGGCTAGCTGCCTTGGAAATTCGGGTTGTTTGCGCGATGACGTGGCCGGATGTGGTCAAAATAAAGTCGCCGCATGTCAGAGGTATTCTCAGTTGTTCAAGGCTAGAGCAACTCCGTAATGAGATTCCCCCGTGACTGGCCCGTGATTTCAGTTCCTGTATGTTCCCCTGGTGTCGTTCAGGTTTATCTTGGCGTCAAATTCGTGATTACCCTGTTCGGTCGTTCGTATATTCAGGTCAGGTTGTCGACTCCTAAATCACACTGCCCGAGCAGGTGTGGCGCTATCTGTCGTAAAGCAACCTGGTAAAAGAGCAAAAAGGGAAACATCTTGTCTGGTAGACCCAGAAAAAAACGTATGCTCGCGCGCATAGGCGCCCTCGCCTTGACCGCGCTGATGATCGGGTCGGGGACAGCCGCCGCAGATGAGACCGGCCGGGGGCAGCCCGACCCGGACGCAGCACCGTCGTCACAACCCGCAGCCGGGCCCGAGACCCCATCAGCCGCTGGAACCCGCCCCGAGTCGGGTACCGACCTTGAAGCTGGACCTGGGGAACAGAACGACATGGGCGTGTGGAGTGTCAACACGCCTCAGGTCCAGTTGAGTAACACCGTCACGGACGCCGACGGCGACGAAGCCAACCTGACCTTCGAGGTATGGGAAGCGGACTCCAACGGCGACCCAGACACCAAGGTCAGCATCTCGGACACCGAATTCGGGGTGCAGGTGTCCGAGTTTGTGGAGTCCGGCTCTGTTGCCTCGGTCACTGTCCCGCCCGGCAAGCTGGTCCCCAACGTCGACTACCTGTTCCACACATCGGCCTTCGACGGGTCACTGTATGAGACGGATTGGTCGAGGTGGGAGCCGTTCCGCGTGGAACTTCCCGTGGACTTGACTCTTCCGGACCCAGTCTTCGACAGCCCCGACCCCAGCTGGTTCGATGTCGACCCGGTCAGTGAGCAGACCAAACCCCTGGGCGCTGACGCCACCACGTCATCGGAGTCCACCGACACCGAACAGTGCGGCCCGGTCGAGAGCGGGCGCCAAATCTGTTTCGGCCCGATACTCACCGAGCTGCCGGACAGCGAGGCCTCCGAGTCAGCTGATCCTTTGAGCGCGGAGGATCTGAGAGCGGAAGCCACCGTGGACATCCCAGAAGCCGAGTGGTGCGACACGCTCGATCTGGGTGTCCTCTCGGACCGGTTCACCCAGTGCGACCGGCGGATATTCCCGATCAAAATGTACGATGGTGACGAGAACACCATCGCTGAAACTCTTTTTTCGTTCACGCGGCATCTGGTGCTGGATGGCACGGATAGCTTCAGCGAGTACGTGACGGTGAAGCCGTATGAGCCGGTTTCGGAGGACTTCGGCCAGATCGACATGGGTATCATCGGACACGAGTGCGGGGAAGGCTGCACCCCAACCGAACCCGACCCGAGCGGCTGGGAAGGTGAACCGAGCTGGGCGCCCGGCGACCAGCATCCTGCGTGGGTGAAGACTTTTTATAACTGGGACGCGGGTACGTCCGACCAGGAGTATCTGTTCCAGCCGGACGTCACGCTCGGAATGTCCCTTCAAGACTCTTCCGGGTGGTGGTCCCCCAGCCTCAACGAATACGTGTGGTCCGTGGATTCCTGGAACCAAGCCGAGGATCTGGACCAGGTCCGCTGTGACACCAAGGGAAGTGGGAGCACGGTCAACGGGTGTGTTTTCCTCAACGCGGCGCCGACGTACCCCTTCAACGCTGCGAACTATCCGCAGGCCGCCGCACATGCCTGGCTGATCCAGACCATGGCACCCAACCAGCCCGGATCCCAGTCCGCTGGCAAACCCCTGTATTACATGGGTGACAATGCTCAGAATGCGAGGAATCGCAGCCGGATCTGCGGTGAGACCGGCTGGGCGGCAAACAACGGCGATGCCAGCGCCCTGGATGATGCTGAAGATGAGTTGAACTGTGACGAGTTTTCCTTCGCGTCCAGTTACAACAGCGGCGGCATGGCCGCGAGCGAGGGCGGTTTGAACGAAGCCGTCCCCGCTGACAGCACTACGGGTACCCCTAACGGCAGGGCCTGCACGCAGACCTTCGCCAAGGAACATGAGGACCGGATCCACCTGTACAATATCGACGGCCTGGTCCCCGACTTCACCGAAGTCTGTGGACGTTCCGCGATGTCAGGCAACCAGAACCAGGGATCCATGAACCGCTTCCCCACGTTCAGGATGAACATGCGGATCATGGACGAGGATGCTTATTGGCTGGACCCCCGCATGAGCGGCGACTGCCTCTACACCACCGATGTGGGCACACCGGCCGACCCTGTCATCTGTGACATGACCACCGCCTGACCGCCACTGGCTGACCGCCACTGGCTGAACGCCAGGAGGGGCCGCCCCGCGGGGCGGCCCTGCGGGGCGGCCAGGGTCAGGACAGCGGGAAGAGAACAGCTACGGGAAGGTCGCCGGCTTCGACCGCGGCCTGGTCGATGGACAGCCCGCAGTAGTCCCCGACCGCGGAGAACACCGCCGGTAGGAGTTTTTCCAGATACTGCTCCTGGTACAGTGCCGCCTCGTCCCAAGGTGTGTCTGGCATGGGTGGGAAGACTGCACCGGCTGCTTGTAGTGCGGCATCCAACGCTGATCCGCAGCCGGTGTCCTCCCCGTACTCCACACTGACGATGCGGCCTTCAGGAGTGGTGTGTGAGATGTAGGGGGGCGGGTCGTGCCGGTTCAGGCTCACGCAGACGGTTTCAATCCCGGCTAGAGCGGTCATTGGCGGGCCGCCGCCACGATGCAGGTACCAGGTCGCCATTTCCCAGTCCTCCAGCACGTATACCCAGTCGCCGCAGGTGCCGTACATGGCGAAGGTGAGATTTCCTGCCCCGTCAGGAAGGGTCACTGATCGCCGGTCTTTGTACAGATAGCCCTCGTCGAGCTGGAGGGGTTCTGCGCCGAGGCAGGTGAGGAAGTCCTCTGTGTCGATGTCGCGGGCCGTGGTGAGGGATATGCCGCCGAGCATTCCGGGAATGCTTGTCTTCGGACTCTGATTGCTGTGTTCGCCGATCCATCGGATTCCATCGCTCATACGATCACGGTAGTCGGTGACCAACGGGCTTGGGATCGTCACTGTATCCGGGGTTCTCATCTTTTCGGTCGACCTCGCCGGGGCACGTGACCTACTGTTTTGGCCTTTTTCTGAGAGAGCCGGATCTGCGTTCCGCGTTATTCAAAAATCCTGGAGCACTGCGTCTGGGCTCTGACCTGTGGGGGCATAGGTACGACCGGTTGGAGATCGTTTCTCTGGGCGGTGGGTATCGGGGGGTGGGTTGAAGGTCGATAGCCTGTTTAGGCTCGGGTTGCGTGGGGCGATCGGGCCGATCTATGGGTTGGTCGGTCCGGTGGCCTGGCCGGATATTTAGAGGGGCCGGTGAAGGCCTGGCGTGCAGGTGCCGGAGTTCGCGGTGGATCTGAGTTCAGGTGGTCCTGTCTGGGTCTCGGTTCACGGTGTTGGCGGGATCGCCTCGTTCTTTCCTCGACTTGCCCATAGCATTTGACCGTGGCGAGTGAACCCCGGTGGGGTAAGAGGTTTCGGTTGAAACGGCCGTGTGCGGCTGTGGGGTAGCAGGGCGTGTCAGGGGCCCAAACGTCCCCATGTAGTGGAGACGGGGCGTCTGCGGGGCGCTGACGGGTGAACACGGGGATACCCGGGCACGGGCCGCCAGGGTCACGGGACGGCAAAGTGCTCCGGGAGGTGGACCCCCACCTGCACTCACCTTGTACTGGGGAGCACACCAGGAGCACACATGGCCCCCAAACGCCGCGAGGACCTCTTCCGAGGTCCTCGCGTACCCCATCTGACCTGGGGTTTTGTGGCGCACCCGGCAGGATTCGAACCTGCGACCGTCGGATTAGAAGTCCGATGCTTTCGTGCCCGTACGTGCCACGGGGCGCCGTTTCGTCCCAATCCATCCGATCACTGCTGTCGTTTCGTGTCAAGGGGTGCCGCCCGGTGACGCCCCGGTCCAGAACTGCGGAGCACAAACGGAGCACACATCGCTGGCGGTTGGCATCCGATGGGGTCTCGCAAGGTCCTTGCATATCCGGAGCCGCCTTGGTCTGCTGGTGAGACGGTCAGGCCCACCCATGCTCGTTGGAGGCTGGTGCAGTGTCGTCCACACCGTTGTTCTCCACCTACCGGCAAGGTGAGAACCGGGTCACCTCGTCGATGCTGGCGGTCTTCGAACGGATCGGTCTGTCCCTGGTCGAGGAGATCCTGGCCAAGGCCTCGGGCGAGGCCACCCTGGAGACGGTCACCTTCACCAACCAGCCCAAAGCCAACAAGGGATCGGTCCCCGACACACGGATTTCTGCGGACTTCACCTATCTGTTCGAGGTCATGACCGTCCGCGGCACGGTTGATGCGCAGCAGCTCGAGAGCCACCTGGAGAACCTGGAAGAAGGGCCGGGACGGCACCTGTTCGTGCTCACCCCTGACCCTGAACGGCCCGCTGCCGTGGAGGTTGTGCGGGACCGGCGCGTGGTGTGGTTCAACTTCGCCGCCCTGGACGACGCCATTTGGTGTTCTCGTTCGTGGGCCGCTGCCAAGGGCTTTGTGGATCGGTGCAGAACACCGGCAGGTCCGTGGCCACGGTCAACGCCTCGCGCCGTCACAACTCCGTGCCCTGGCCCCAGGTCAGCGACTTGCGCACCAGCGCGGGCAACCCCGACACGTGCTCGATGAGCACATCGCCCACATGGTCGGCCCTCTTCCCCTGGAACAGGGCCAGAGGAGCACCGTGAAGCGGGTCTGGCGGTCCACCAGCGTGATGGCGGCCGTCTTGGCCGTCCTTGCCGATGACGAGGTCGCTCTCCCAAGGCCCGGGGCCCGATGCCCATCAACCTCGGCTGGCCGCTCCCGGATCGATGGCATGCCGACGATCCGCCCGCCCGACAGGCCGTTCTTCCTCCCGGGACGTCGTGTGGCTCGCTTGGAAGGCAGCATCACCCCGAGCCGGGCCAGCTCGCCCTTGGGCAGGGCGTAGATCCAGGTATAGATCACTTCGTGGCTGATGAGGGCGTCGCCTGCTGAGGTCGAGCCTTCCATTGGTGCCACGCTGGCATCGTCGGCCTCCAGCTTCAACCGGCCCGCGATCTGTCGGGGGTGCGTCCCCGGCCCGGGTCGCCCAGGACCCGCTCACGAATGACGGGGCCGTTGTCCACATGTCGTTGTTGGGGGCGTGCATGGCGGCCCCGGGCGCGCTTGTGGGTGGTGTTGGTCCTATAGCCGCGCTTGGAGGTGTTGCGGCGCAGCTCACGGCTGACCACTGAGTGGCCCCGGCTGAGCCGGCGAGCGATCTGGCCCACGCCCCTCCCCGGGAGCGGACGAGCGTGATCTCCTCGCGCTCTTCCAGGGTGAGCACCCGTCGTGTCCCCATGAGAAACCCCTTTGACCTGCGGTGTTGCTACGGCGGCATGACACCACCAACCCCTCGTTCACGGGCTGTCTCCTCCTTGTTCGAGAGCCATGAAGCTGGAAGTCTCCCTGGCCATCTCACTCATCATCCATAAAGACGAAATACGGGCAAACCGAAACAAGCGCACGCCTGAGCTGCAGAAAACCATCCAATGCAAAAATATATGACTCACTCTCCACCTGCGATAATGTGTAAATTTACTGATCAGGGTCGGTATGTCCAAAATAAAGTCAATGTGCATGCTGTTGACACTCCTGCGCCAAATGTTAGGGTTCTCATGGTTCGACAGATGATTCTTAGAGAGTGGCATTTGTGAGCAAAATTTCCCCCATGCTGCAAATCCGTATGGCCTCAGTCTTTTCATTGATCGCCGCGTCGGCAATCCTGGCTTCCTCGGCACCTCTTATGGCCCAAGAGAAAGAACCGGAAGACCCAGAAATCACTGCTCAGAGAATTCCTTTCTCCGAGCTGAATATCAATAGCTCCCCATCCGAGGACATCGAGGCGGTGTCCCTTGCCCTAGACAACACCGATCGCTCTGCTCGCGGTGTTGAAGCAGAAGAACTCAATTATGCCGTGATCGACGACCCCACAAGGCCTGAAGCGGAGATTGAAGTTGTATGGGATGATGGGATCATCCCAGCTTCCGTGGACGTCGCCCATGCGGACTTCGGGGAATACGGTGGTCAGCGCGGTGTCGGCGTCCTGATTGAGGAAGCCCCCGAGAGCATCACAAGTGAGGTTGCCCGCAGCAGCGACACCCCCATCGCGGTCCCGGAGAACATGTACCTGGACCACAGGTTCTGTCTCGACTTCTTCTACGAACCGGATTACCCCGCAGACGAGGACGCCCCCTCGACGAATCAACAACACCATCTGACCACATGCTACGAGAAGTTCGCCGAAGCAGGCACAGACCTGTGGGGTTACTACAGGAGAGCTACGTGGACAAATGCCATCGACGACAATGGACAGTACTTCCCTCGGCTAGTCGACTTCTCCGCTCGCACCCAGCCCTGGGAAGGCACCGAGGGCCACGTACAGCGGATGGTGGATTGGGCACCGATCTCCCCTGAGAGCTCGTGTACCTCTGGCGCGTCTGTGACCATCGGTGCTGGCGGAACAGGACTCACTTTCCCCACCTCCGACTGCCAGGATACGTGGATCGACGCCATTCCGAACCAGGGAAAAATGGGTCAGATCTTCGAAGGCGAGGCGAGGCGGCAGAAGACCTTGGACTACGGCATGCTCTTCGAAGCCGATAACACCTCGGTGGTCCCGACTTTGTCCGACTACGCGTGGGCGGAGGTCAACTACCGCGGCCCCCAGGGGTCGACCGGCAAAGACTTCACGCTGTGGACGGATCTTGGCTGGGTTCCATGGTAGACACGTAGTCCCATAGAATCTGGCCACGGAGGGCTTCCGGATACGGGAGCCCTCTCTCTTGGTTCGTTCCGAAACCGGCGGATATGAAAACGAGAACGCAATACTCGGCCCTCCTGTCCTCGCTCCTGCTGATCACTGCCTGCTCCGACGAACCGTCACCGCAGCAAGCATCATGGGAGATCATCCAGGAAGCTCCGCTACGGGGGCGGGAAGGCCATTCCGTCGTCTGGACAGGGAACGAAGTCATCGTCTGGGGAGGCCGCGCCGGCGACGCTCTCGCCGACGGCGCCGCCTACGATCCCGAGGCCGACACGTGGCGAACCATCGCCACACCCTCTGGATTCACCGGTCGCTACGGGCACACCGCTGTATGGACCGGCGAGGAGATGCTCGTCACTCAGGGGCGGAACGCGGCGGGTGCTGAGTCGGACAGCATGCTTTATTCTCCCGGATCCGACACTTGGCGTGCCGCAGCCCCTGCCCCCAACATCACCAACAGTGTCGACCGCTTCGCGCTCGATGGCGGTGCCGTGGTGCTGTCTGAGCGCGCGGTCCACCACTACGATGCCGACGCCGACGACTGGTCCTGGACGGAGACCGGATTTCCAGTGATGGATGGCGCACTGATGCCGACGGGGGAGGTTGCCTTCGTCGGTATCAGCGAAGAGGGAGAGCTGGTCTTTGAGGCGGCCGACCCTGTGTCGGGCGAGTATCAGCGCCTACCGTCTCAAGGGATCCAGCAAGGGCCCTGGGATCGGGCCGCTCTCGTCGTCTCCGAACAGGACGAACTCTGGTTGGTCTCGTCCCGCAGCGGGAGCGATCGCTCCTATGTCCACTCCCTCAAGGAAGGAGACGCCGCCTGGACCCTGCAATATGAGGACGAATCCCAGTACCTCCAAGCATCCGCGGACCTGGGCAACCACGCCGATACGGTGCTCTTCACTTGGGACCAGGGCGACCTCGTGTCGGTTCGGGCTGGAGCGATTGGTGTTTACGACACCGGCACTAGCACGCTCAGCGCTTACCAGACAGACAACGACGCCGCCCCCTGTCTCCTAGGGGACTACACCGTGCTCGCCGACACCCAGTTGGTCTCCTGGTCGGGACCGAGTTGCCGCAGTGACGCTCCGCTCAGCTATCCAGCGGAAGGACTCTTGGTGGAGCTTCCGAGCTAAACAGATCCCTCCCTGCGTTGCTGAAGCAAGATCACACCAAGGTCACCGAAGTAGCACCGGTCACGTTGGTTCTGGCGCGGGCCCGACTGGGAGG
>NZ_JBSHCT010000052.1:0-8480 GCF_053615935.1 Nocardiopsis sp. NPDC055879 | reverse complement strand
GGGGTGCTGCACCCCTCGGTACGCGCCCTGCCGGGGTCGACACTGCGGTGGTTGGACCGGTTCCGGGAAAAAGCCCTCGACCTGGGAGTTCCGGCAGGTGACGTGGACCGTTGGCTGGGACTGGCCCGACCGAAGCTGCGGACGGCACATGATGGCACCGGCCCGGTCCATGGCCGGCTCGGCAGCCCACTGATGCTCCCGCCGGACGTGCCCACCCCGGGCATGCTGTGGGACGACGACGATCCCGACGACGTCTACGAGTACCAACTCATCGCGACGATCGACCTGGCGGCGATCGCGCCGAGAGACACCGACCTGCCGCTTCCCGCCGACGGCCACCTGCTCCTGTTCGCCAACATCGAGCTGGAGGACTTTCTTCTGCCGGGCGGAGCCGTGTACGTTCCGGCGGGGACAGCAGTCGAGGAGCGGGGGACCTCGCTCGACTACCAGCCCTACGAGTACGACTCCCCAGAGGACCTGGACGAGGAGTTGCGGAGAACCGGTGAACTTCGGCTGGTCCCGGGCGTGGGATTGCCCTCTTGCGCCGTCGATGATCAGATCCTGGCCCGACACCCCCACGCGGAGACGTTGCAGGAGGCCTGGTCCGAGCAGTACGACGAGGGCGGTAAGTGGCAGATCGGTGGCTACGCCGCCGACTTCGACGGCTACGGGGATCCGGCCCCCGCCTCCGGGGGCCTGATGGAGTTCGGGGCAGGGCCCGGGGCCGAGGACGAGGTCCTGCTCGCGCAGTGGGTCGGGGTCCCGATGGGGATCCTGTACTGGACCATCCCCTACCAGGACCTGGCGGAGTGCCGCTTCGACCGCGTCAGCGCGTGGATGTACTCCAACCCCTGAAGCCCCGGCCCTGCTCCGGTCGGTCCGACCCGAGAGAGGGGTCCCCGCTGAGATCGTCCCGTCGAGATCGCTTCCGGATGATCTCGGCGGGGATCGCACCTCGGTCCCAGGTCTCGAACGAGCGCTCCAGGCACGGGCCGACACAGGGAAGGACGTCCCACCCCCTTCGCACGGACCAAGACCGCTGAAGAGGGGCCGGGGGAGGAGCATCGGCTTCAGGAATAGGGCATGGGTGCAAGGGCACCTGGAACCGACGGGCCCCTTCGAGCTTTCTGTGGCACGTGGTCTCGTTGGCCCGCGTGTTGGTGTGAGCCTCCAACGAGCCCGGCACGGAACGGTTTCCAGTGACTCTCGACGCCTGGGGTTCGTGCTGCCGAAGAAACCTTGACAGAAGAAGGCGAAGGCTTCAGGAGTTCCAGCTGTTCAGGATGACCTGTTCCAGCATGAGAGGGCCCTTGTCTGAGCAACGAAGCCCAGTCGTGGGCATAAGGGGATCACGGCTGGGCTTCGTGCTTGCTGGGGCTACTTGCCGAGGGCGGTGGAGAGGAAGTCAGCCCACTCGGAGACAGGGAATAGGAGATGGCCGGCGGTGGGGTGCTTCGAGTCACGGATGGCCGCGCCCCTGGTGTCGAAGTCGGAGACCTGGGCGACTTCGACACAGTCTTGGCCGTGTCCGCTGTAGGTGCTCTTCCGGAACTCAAGGTCGGTACTCATGGGGTGCCTTCTAGGGACTTGAAGAGGTCAGTGATGACATCGGCAGATTGTGTGGTGCTCAGGGCGGACCCCTGAACATCGCCGAAGGTAGCACTGTGTGTTTCAACCTCATCCAGATCCTCTAGGAACAGACCGTCCGAAGCGGTCTCGATGAACACGATGGGCAGGTCCAGAGGCTCCGGGAAGTTCAGGATCGTGAAAGGTGAACACAGGGCAGCGTGAGAACCGGTGCTGAACGGCAGGACCTGGACGTCGATGTTGGGAAGCTGCGCCATGTAGAGCAGGTGCGCCAGTTGCCCCTTGAGGACAGCAGTGCCACCGATGGCACGGTGCAGAGCGCCCTCGTCGATGACGGCTCGCAACCGAGCAGGCCTGTGCCGGGTGAGGACCTCCCGGCGGGCCATTCGGGCCTCTACCCTTCGTTGGAGCAGGTCTGGGTTCGCATACCTGCCTCCTCTCAGCACAGCTTCTGTGTATTCCGGGGTTTGGAGTAGCCCAGGAATGATCTGGGCCTGAAAGGTCTGGATCAAGGATGCCTCTGCCTCAAAGTCCGGCAAGGCTCGGTCAGTGAAGACCTCTTTGTACTTTGACCACCAACCTCGCTGCCTCGCATCCTTTGCGAGCGCGTGCATGGTGGATCGCCTTTCGATATCGATGATCTCGTAGAGGTCCAGCAGTTTGTCGAGATCGGCAGGGCTTATCCGTTTTGTCTCAGTCGTCTCCATCTTGCTGACTTTCCCGGGGCTCCACTTAAAACGTGCTGCGACCTGCGCACTTGTGAGTCCGGTGTCCTCGCGTGCTTTGCGGAGCATGGTGGCGAGTCGGCGCAAGCGCAGGGTTGGACTGTGCTGGATGCTCATGGCCATACCTTAACAAGTACTCGACTTCGTAGTAATAAATCGCTTGAAAACTCTACGCAGTAGCGTTACCTTGAAGATGTAGCCAGTGACCGATGGATCACTCAGAGTTCATCCGTCCAGGCTATGCCTTGCCCGTTCCGCGCATCACGGCCTCCGTGAGACTCCTCCAACGGGCGTCGCACGACCCCCGACTCATGTGTCCAGCCATGCCAAGGAGTGTGTTCGTCATGCCCGAAACCGCCTTCGCGCCCGCCACCGTGCCCGTCCCGGTGCAGGGGGAGGCCCTGATTCCGTTGGCCAGCTTCATTCGGCCCTTCCACCGCCACTACTTCTCACGCTTGCCCGAGCGTCCCAACTACCGGGCGCGCAGCTACGACTTCGCCGGAGTCCCGGCACTGATGCCGCTGGTGCGGGCGTTCCTGGACACCTGCGCGGCCACCGAAACAGGCGACTACCGATACCTGTTCACCCTGCTCGGTAGCGAGTTGGCCAACAACGCGCTCCGCCACAGCCTCTCCGGACAGCCCGGCGGCACCTACACCCTGCGCGTGCGCCGCGACAAGGAAGGACTCCGCTTGGCCTGCCACGACCGGGGCGGGCTACGTACCCGCAACGCCCGCCTGGTTCCGTCTCCGGGCGGGTTGAACCTGGGAGCCGAATCCGGGCGGGGCCTGGCCATGGTCGACGCCTTCGCCACCACCTGGGGCGACAACGGCAACGCCGAGTACCGCACCGTCTGGCTCTACCTGGCCTACGACCTGACCGACAGCAACTGGCACAGCCGCAACTAACGACATGTCCCGGACATGAGACGGGCCCAGGAGAGCGCGCCAACGCTCTTCCGGGCCCTGAACCCCCAAAACCCACACATGCTCATATGCAAGGAAAAGAGGATCTGATGAACCACCCTATCCCCGCGCCGCGCCGCCCCTTGGACACTCGCCCCAGCCAAGCCGCCGGCACCAACCACCCGGTCGGCACCGTTCAGCCCACCGGAACGGTCTTCACCTCCGACCCTCGCCGCCCAGCCCCGGCCACTGGTCCGGCCTGTGCTTCCTGCGTCCACCGCACCTGCCGCACCCAGCGAGCCGGCGCCCTGCCCCGTCTGGGTGGCCACCGCGCCGAGTTCGCCTTGGAACATCAGCAGGCCGCCGCGCTCCAAGCCCGCCATCGGCACTTGCTCATTTGGTGGGGTGAGGCCACGCAATCCTTCTGGGTGGCCTCCGAAACCGGCATATACGAGGCCCGAGACGTGGACGAACTCCTCCTGGAGTTGCGGCCGCACACCGACCGGCCCGCCATCCGGCCTTGGGCTCGGACCTTGGGTAAACCCCGAGTGCTCACCCCGGCCTGACTGTCGGCCTGGCACTCAGAGCCCACCGCCAAGGCCGGGTTCCTCGCCTGTGCGGGCAACGTGCGGTGTCCCTGAGTCCGGGGTTCAGGCGAGGCCGGCCGGAGACGCCATGGGGCGCGTCCTGGGCTCTGTCGAGATCACTCACCGCGGCCCTCCCGGGCTCTGAGCCCGGGAGGGCTTTTTCTGTAAACCGCACACGGTTTACAACGCTTGCGTTGTAGCGTTATCATCGTGTGGAAGATAGAACTCGAACTGGTGCGGCCGTGGCTGAGGCGACTCGACACGGACTCCTATGAGCAGGTGATCGCGGCGCTCGAAGTCCTCGCGGAGTTCGGGCCGACGTTGGGGCGTCCCGTGGTGGACACCATCCATGGTTCACGGCACAAGAACATGAAGGAGCTCCGCCCCGGCTCCAGAGGTCGTTCGGAACTGAGGATCCTGTTCGCATTCGATCCTCGACGCCAGGCGATCATGCTCGTGGCGGGGGACAAGTCCGGAGACTGGAGTAAGTGGTACACCAGGAACATCCGGATCGCAGACGGCCTGTTCGACGAGCATCTCGAAGGGGTCAGGGGAGGGTAGTGATGGGTACGAGCTTGCAGGACATGCTGAACGAACGGCCCGTCGACCGCGAAGCGGTGAACGAGCACAAGCGTCGGATGCTGGAAGACGTTCTTGTCCACCGGCTGCGTGAACTCCGCGAAGAGGCCGCCCTGACCCAGGTCGACCTCGCCGAGCGGCTGAACGTCAGTCAGAACCGGGTGTCCAGCATCGAGCGGGGCGGTATCGAGCGCACCCAGATCGACACCCTGCGTCGTTACATCGAAGCGCTCGGCGGCTCGCTGCACGTGGAGGTCGAACTCGGCGACCAACGGTTCCAGATCGCCTAGGGGCTTGTCCGGGAACAGAGGACACCCTGTCCCTACCGCCCTCTAGCCATGTGCCATGGGCGATGACAGGGTCCTCACACCTCCGACACCACGTGAGATCCGGGCCGAACTGGCAGAGTTGGTCGTAGGCGACCTCTATGGCCCCGCAGGCGGTGACGAACACGAACGGTTCCCCACCTACGAGCGCGTTACCGACCGCTACATCCTCGGCAGACTCGCGCCCAACGGCGCCCTGATCGATCCCAACGACCAGGAGTCTCGCCGAGTCCGGCGTGCACGACACCGTCAGTATGGCCGACGCCGACACCGATGGTGACGCCGAACCCGAGGCGCCCTCGGCCCCCAGCATGTTCTGCAACGCGCACGGCTTCACCGTGTGCGGGGTTTTGGTGCGAGACCCGGACCAGGTGAAGCGGCTGGTCGGGCACTTTCGACCCCTCATGTCCCCCGAAGGCCCCTCGGACGCGGCTGAGGGACCCTGCCTGCCGTGTGGTCGTCCACAGCCGGGCTTCTCTCACCATTTCGATGGCTTTGTTCCACCTCAGTGTGTCCTGAAGATGGCCCGGGCGGTCCTCCCTGATTTCTCAGGAAAACGACAGGAAACACAATGCCTTGGAAGTGGGATAGAGGAATTTTCTCTGATTCGAGGCATCAAGTGCCCAGAACACAGGGCATTCTGGAGTACCGACACGGATTGCACCCCCTAAGGATCAGATGAACACCTCCGATGGCGGCCAGGATTTCGAGCTGGACGTTCGGTTCCTCGACGGCACCGCTTCGCACCTGGTCGATATCGCTCACCGGTACTGGGACCTTCGTGGCCTGGATGAAGCGGGCGCCCACCCTCTCTGGCGTACGCCTGTGCGCGAGATCGATACCAACGGCTTGGGAGGGCGGCGCCACCTCCTGGTGGCTGCCGCGAGCAGGGCCGTGGCCAAGGGATACTTCTGCCCCTCGTGCGAAGAAGAGCTCTCCCTGCCGAATCGAAGCGCGTTGAACCAGATCCTCTCCGGTGACACCAGGGTGGTCTGCGCCGACTGTCATCCCACCCTCAGCGAGGAGGCGGAGGAATACAGGAACCCTGATGGGGCAGCCCTTCGTCGGGCTGAACGGCGTCGAGAGAGGCAATCGCTGAACGAGGCCTACGCCGACGCCGAGGAACGCTGGCTCAAGGCGCATCGGGAAGTGCTGAAAAACGAGTTCCCCCTTCACCACCACCCCGAAGAGGACTTCCCGGAGCTCGACGTTCGGTGGGAGCTCGCCGCGCTGACCGTGGTGCGAAACGCCACCGAGGCCGGGATGATCACCATCAAGGGTCATTCGGAGCCGTCCTCGCTCTCTCCCGACGGTGGGGACGTGGACGTGATGGAGACCTTGCGCCACCAGGGAGTACTCCACGTGCATCCGTCGACCGGGGTGAACTCGCGGGTGTGGCGGATCGGTTCCTTCGGTGACGCCGTCGCTGAAGCCGGGGGAGACCTGGACGACCTTCGCGTGCCCGAGCTCACGGGCCGCTACTACCCGCTGAAGACTCGGTTCTACATTCCGTATGGCGATGACATCCGAACGGCGGTGGCGTCAGCGGACAGCAGGCTCCTTCGTGGCCTGGCACGGGCATTCACCGACCATCGGCGCTTCGCCGCCCTGGAATCACTCCTCGTCGAGGTGATCGCGGACGAGGCCGTGCGCTACTTCGACCGCAAGTCGAAGGAGCACAACCTGCTCGACGTCCCGAAGGAGAAGCGTCCGCGACTGCGAGAAGCGGCCGAAAAACTCGCCCGGGTTCGATGCCTGGGCCAGCTCTACTTCGCCGCTTGGGCCGCGACGCGCAACGCGGCGGCGGCCACCCAACGTACCCCTCGCGCTTCCAGGGCGAGCATGACCGAGTACGGGCTCAGGAGCTTCGAGGACCTCGCCCAGGAGATGGTGCGGGACGCCACCAAGTACACGAGGATCTTCCGGGAGGAAACAAAGTTTCCTCTGTCCGCCATGACCCGAACCCTGTTCCACACGGTCTTGGACATGCATCCGATGGAGACTGGTCTGGAGCGGCTCAAGGCAATGCGCCCGGCCCCGCCCGTCTTCGCTCGGAAAGAGATCGCCGAACCGGTTTCGAAACCCTTGGTGAAGGAACCTGAGTCTGAGTCGGAGCCCGAGCTCGTCCATCCCGAACTGGAGGAGAAAGAGTTCCCCTCCGTCGAACTCCAGGCCCGGCGGCTGGCGGCAGTTCCGGAGTCGTGGTCGCCACGGGACTTCACCAATGTCTTCCAGACCGTACGCGAGGATATTTCGCTCGTCTGGGACGCGGACCACCCCAGCCACTCCGCTCTCCACGCGGCCACGGGAGTGCTGGAGATGCACCTGCTCCAACTCGGCACCTACCTCAAGGAACGCGAAGCAGTCTTGGCGATGGTGCTCGCGGCCAGTCTGTACAGGGAACTGATCGGGGCCCGACCCAACGCGCTGCCTTCGGGGAGAGTGGTGGTTGGCCTGTTGGTGGAAGCACTCATCCGAAGGGAACGGGGCGAGAAACCCACGGAAGCGGACAGCGATGAGTGAGTAAGCTCCGTCGGCCGCAGGGCATCGTTGGAGAGCAGGTCTGCCAGGGGTGGGGGTCGGCCCTTGGTGGGGTGTCTTGAATGTCGGATCGACCCGGTATTTTCGAGTTCGGCGGTGGGATCTGGAAGGCATTCACTGGTCGAGGTGGCCTTTTTGTGCTTTTTGTGGGGAAGGTGGCGTGGTGTCCGAGTTTCAGCAAGTTGCAGATTCGGGCTCTTCGCCAGGATGAAGCCGCAGGTCAGCGAGTATGGTCCCCGCACGCGGGGGCTTGCCCAGCCTGGTGATTGATATTGGTGCGGGCTGCTTTGCTGTGTGCTGGCGGGGGAAGGTTCAGGCCGAATCGGGGCCTCGTCGGGCACACCGCACAGCGCTTCGGGTTTCGGTCAATGCCTTGTTCCGAGGGCCCCGAACGCTATGGCTCGACCCGCGCTGAGACTCTGGAAGGCCACATCTCTCCCCCCGGAGCCACATATGGATCCCTACTTGGGCCCGTTGGACGTCCACAAGCGCAGTGGCGATGAGCCGATCATGGCCGACGGCCGGCCGGTGAGTACCCTGCTGGAGTTCTGGAGATGGGCCTACTCCGAGCCGGCCGGCAACACCATGCGCGGGATCCTGGCCGAGTATCTGGTGGCCACGGCACTGGGCGCCGAAACGGACACACGTCGTGAGTGGGACGCCGTCGACATCCGGACCCCGCAGGGATGGGCGGTGGAAGTCAAGTCGTCCGCCTATATGCAGTCCTGGGAGCAGAAGAAGCTCTCGGACATCAAGTTCTCCATCGCGCCCAGCGCCGCTTGGGACGCTCGCACCAACATCCAGTCCAAGGACGTTCGTCGTAATGCCGACGTCTATGTCTTCTGCGTGCTGCATCACCGGGACAAGCGGACTCTGGACCCGCTTGACCTGGAACAGTGGACTTTCTACGTCTTGCCCACTCGGGTCTTGGACGAGCGGTGCCCCGAACAGAAGAAGATCGGGCTCGCCGGTCTGCGCCGATTGTCGCCTTCGCGGACCGACTATGCGGGTCTGGCCGATGCGGTGGCCGCCGGGGTCGCGGAACACCATCGATGAGGGGCACGGAGAGCCCGACACGATAGACGGGGTCGCCGAGCTGGGGCGGACAGAGCCGGGGCTTCGATGATCGTAGGCGTTCAGGGAAAAACCGGGAATGTCGGTGGCTGTCGGTAGCTTCCGGGTATGAGTTTCGCGCTGATGCCCTACGTGGTCGACCTCGACGTTTTGAAC
>NZ_JBSHCT010000051.1:0-8590 GCF_053615935.1 Nocardiopsis sp. NPDC055879 | reverse complement strand
CTGTGTCAGGGGAACGAAAGTTCACCCATGAATGCACCCCTCGTCTTGATTGTCGGGTTCCTGCAGATTCCCAGTCACTGAGATCACCTCAGTGGGTAGTCACCTTCACGTAGGGGCGGCGGCTCTGGCCTGCTGGCAGGTCGGTCGGCCGACCGATTCGCCACCTCTTCTTCCACTCTGGCCTGTCCTCCATCTCCCACTCTCCTTCTTTCGTTATCACTTATAAAATAGTTATTCATTAACCTTGCTAAAACCATTGGTTCGGGATTCGGTGGACATCCGAAATCGGTGTGCGCGTCAAAGGAGTGATCGTGCGGGAGCGTGCCGGGCATGCCAGCACCTCAGCCGTGTGGTCTGGTGCGCGGCCGTGAGGCGTGCGGGGTGGGGACGAGTACGGGACGTGGGTGGCGCTTCGTGTCCGGATCCGTGGTCGCCGGGCTCGGGGCTGGCATGGGGCGGTGGGCCGGGTGGTTCCCGTCCTGTTCGGATCGTGGGGCGGTGTGGGGCCACCAGCGCCCCGGTGTCGCACTGAACACCCCAGCCCCGGCAGCAGGGGCCACCCCTGCGGTCAGCGCCCCACGGGGCCAGTGGTGGCCACGGCCATCGAAAAGGGCATAGCGCCCGTATCGGGCGGTGTCGGGGTAGGGAGGCCAGGTAGGGGGTGTTGGTCAAGGCGCTTGAGCGTCAGGGCGAGTTCGAGTGGCGGGTGTTGGGTCCTCGCGCTGCGTGGGCTTGCCTTGAGGTGTTGGCCGCGGGTTCGGCTGTGCAGGTGGCCTCGGGCGGGTTGGGGCGCTCCAGCACGTACTTCACACAGCACACCTGCCAGAGCGTGTTCCCGCATACGGCGACGACGGAGGCCGGGGCGACTGCCGCGCTGCTACGCGGTGCAGCGGCTCCGGCTGAGGTGAGCAACCTGGCCCTGGTGCGGTAGCCGGTTCAGGGGAGCACACCAGGAGCACCACAGGGCCTTCAAACACAGGCGAGGCTGAGGGTGAACCCCACCTGGCCTGGGGTTTCCTCGTGGCCGGGATCGGTGGGCCATCGGATCAAAGGTCCCCTGGTGAAATCTGGCTGTCCGCGCGTGGATTGAGGTTGCATGACGTCCTTTCAATATTTTCGCTATTGGAGTTTTTTTAACCTTCCGTGTGGCTGATAAAAGTTGATCGAGTAGTCTTCTTTGCGTTTTCTTGGCCAAAATTCGGTTAATATGTTGAGGGTGTAATGAATTTTTAGAATGCGAGCGGATTTGGAATGATGGTGCATGGCGAAGTTTGAAGTTGGTGACTGGGTGTATGTTCCTTCTCGTCTTCTGCCGAATCCGGAGAGTCGGAATTTTGCTCTGACGCGTGCAAAAGTTCGCAACAAGAGTCAGCGTTCGGTTTGGTTGGACAAACAAGACTATACGGGAAATGATATCAGGGTATCCACCAAGCTGATTCATGGCGATCATCTTGGCATCACCATTTTCCGTGTTGGCGACCTGGTGACGGAAGAGCATAATCTGGATCCACTGGCAAAAAGTACGTTGCATTATCTTCGTTTATTTTTGGAGCCAGATTTAGTCAGATTGCGAGAAGTGCGCACGTCTGTCGAAATACGGTCTGTATGGAAGGCGTTGGGTAACGCGACTAGTCACGTCGTAATGGTAGGACACGGGTCTGAGTGCGGCATGGGGCTCCTTGATAGAAGTGAGGTGATCGGAGGTGATGACCTTGGTGATCTGTTGGACCAAGAGGTTCCAACGGAAAGGCCAAAGTACTTTATTTCGATGAGCTGTCTTACGGGTAGGGCAGAATTTGCTCGCGAGTTTAGTGCAAAGAAAGTCTGCAAGGATTACCTTGCCCCATTTCAGTCAGTGCATTCTGCATCTGCCTCGCTGTTTGTTCAGAGTTTTTTTGCCAACCACTTCCTTAATGGGCATGGTGTGACCGCTGCGCATCGGCGTGCGAGAGCGGCGGTTGGCGCAAACGTGAGTTTTAGACATTGGAGAGATGGGAAACTAAAGCCAGTTCTTCCAAGGGCTTCTGGTGGGAGTTATTAATTTCTTAGTTCAAGCGGATAGCGTTCTGTGTTCGACGTCACTCGTGGGTTTCTTGGTGGCTGCTCACACAGTCGCAAGACGTTCATCGGTCGATATGAACAGATCTTAGTCAGACAAATCTGCGACGCGACTATCACCTGCAACGACGAGCAGGTCTACTACTCGCTGCCATCGCGCCGATTGTTCATCTTCAGTGAGGTCTGCGCGACGTTCGCGTAGCCATTCAGGCAATGTGTAAGTGTTGGCGCAATTATTTCCGCTGCGCTCTACAATCTGCTCGATCCACCGAAGCCCGGTCTCGATCTGTTCTGGTATGGCGAGTTCTCGCACAGCAATCACAAGCTGGTCAATGCTCATGCGGGAACTGGTGATCGTTCTGAGCCATCGCTCAATTTGAGGTGACCATCTGATCAGATCACGCCAAGGATGTGCATCTCCCTGAAGCTCAAGTGTCATGTACCCCGACTCGGCTGACCGGTTGGGGATGAGGCTGGACTCGGCATAGTCGCCCCAGGTCTGTTCAGTGAATATCTGAGGATTCGCCTCGGCCGCGTCAAGAACGCGGTCCATGATTATCGGCCAGAGTCGATGAACTTGCTCTGCTGACTCAGATCGCTCTTCGCCGGCCACGCTGATTGCCTGCAGTCCTTCTGACAGGAGGCGTGAATTTTCGAGATAGCGATCCACATATGTGAATAGAGGGGTGTCTCGCCCATCGATCGCTTGCCACAGGGCAGCCCGGGCCGCGACGAGTGAGTCACTCTGACTATGATTGTAGCCGTGTTTGAATGTAAGCATGGCTCGTTGATGGGCTGCGATGAGCGAATCAAGTATCTGGCGAGCCTCCTCCTGGCAGCAAGCAGAACTGATGGCTGCGGCCCCAACAGAGCGAATCGCTGGAATCAATGCTGGAGAAAAGATGTCCTTTCCTCTGATGCCGTCGAGTGCAGTCGCAGCTGGCGGTTCAAGTCTGATGACGGGTCTCTTTTGGCTCTCAAAGTCCCATGGTCCAAAGACTGAATCGAGGAATGATTCTTGTGTAAGGTCCAAGGCAATTTGGTGATGGCATTTTCCGTATAGGTGTGCTCTGTTGCAAGGTGTAATCCAGATAGTATCAAGCCCTCTCGCATAAGCGAGTCGGCTTTCGTTTGGGGACCGCGATGCGATGACGCTACTCAGATTTACGAATTCCTGAACATTTTCAGGAGAGGTGACGCCAATTACTTGTCGGAGGCCGCGCGCAGCAGGAAGCAGAAGGTACGGCAGTGACCTGCCCGCCGATCGATCTGCACCCTGATTGAAGAACGACAACATATCAATCGGGCTGGCGGGGTTATCGGCGATCTTTGCAGCGATGGCAAGAATGGTAGACGCACACCATTGGAGATCTTCCTGAGTGACATGCGCTCGACCCGTAAAATAAAGTTCAAGAGCAGATGCGGCGACAGCAACAGGCCCATCCGGGGATATTTCGACACCAGTCCGAGGAGGATTTTCCAACAAGTCTTTCGCTAGCGTGAGGTCGGCAGCCAACGCCTCATCGCTCATCTCCGGTGCCCGGCTACCCTTGTCTCGCACGTGGGCATGACGCACGATCAGCCCCATCGCATCGTTTCCACGCCGAAGGTCAGCATTCGTCTGACCCAAGACTTGCTCAACGCCAGGGTCAACAGCCTGTTGGATCACTATCTGTCCGTCTTGGTGGAGTACTTCATACGCGCTACGATCGAATGAAGATGCCCAGTTCTGAACGGCAGCGAGATGTTGTCGAGTGCCTGGTGAGGAATCGTCGCCGACCTGCTCCCTAGCTTTCGCTAGCAATTGGTCGCCGAGTTCCTTAAGCTGTCCTATTCTTTCCCCTTCAGCTCGAAGCATCAGCATCATGCTGACCTCCCGAAGACTCCAGGTGCGCCGCTCGGAGTTCTCAAAATCAGGGACTTGCGATGCGAGGAATCCAGACTGGTCATGAATTGATCGGACAAACTCCAGCGACCATACCATTGGCTCGATTAGATAAGGATCGAGTGCGTTTTCAGCAGCTTCGAGATGGCGGGCGAGAATGCCGAGTGTAAGCGCAGGCATCGCGAGGCACTCCGCCTCCTCGAGTAAGATGGGAGGGAACGCGGTGACAGGAGCTCCGGCTTGGATGTATTCCTCTGTCACGAACTCCAAGGCTTGGAGCGCACTTATGCAGGGATATGGTCCTACTCCGGTCCCGCGGTACCACAGCCAGACTTGCCCGTCACCGATATAGGTGCGTGGTTCTCCTGTGATTGAGAGAATTCTCCGTATCTCTACTGACTCCTCATCGGTAGAAAGCCCGAGACGAAGATCCGAAAGCTTGCGCGCTCGGCATCGGGCTGCGTGGTTCAGCATCTGGTTTAGAAATTTGACGCCTCCCCGATAATCGGTCTGAAACAGCGCAAGAAACGGTCCGTGGGCATAGGAAGCGAACGAAAACCCGAAGCCACCCCTGAACCGGTGAGGCCGGATGCCGTCTTCACGCAGACTGCCTGACCACCCGAAGCCATCGTCTTCCTCGTCTTCTTCCTCGTCAATATAATAAGCGGCAGCCAGATCGAGGAGAAGCTGGGAACTGTAAGATGCCAGGCTGCGGCCAGCGAGTAAGGAATCTACGGCATGATCAAGGGACCCCGGTTCGACCTCCGCAATCCTCCGCAGCACTACCTCACCTGCGTCACCAAGGTCGGGACCGAGCAACGCGAGGTGCTCGATTTGGGTGTTCTGGATCCACAGGTACGGTCGATGCTGAGCAGTTTTGGGCCGATGACGCCGACGCGACGGCGACGGTCCAGCTATAGAGGCGAATCTCTTTCGACGCGCTTCATGCGCCGCGACCTCCTCAGGAGTTCGGGCCGCTAGAGTGGCTTGCTTGGCTGCCTCCTGCTCTTCGAGCGCACGCTCTTTCTCAGCACATCGGGCAAGGATGGCTTCCCGGAGTGCCATGCGGGTCGGTTGTCCAGCCGGAGTATTACGCAGGATGTGCGCGCGTAGCCAGTCGCGAATCAGCTCAGCAACCTCCTTAACAAGACGATGTGGAGGCTCTTCGGTATGAAGCCGGATAACGAGAGGCTCTGCGATGGTCGGGTCTAACACCCCTTCCCGTTGGTGACGCCCGTACAGAATCCGGATCACCCTGGCAAACCCCTGGGCTTCATCATTGAGGAGTGTGGGCCAAGCATCCCCCAGGATCAGACGCGACGTAGGTACGGCAAGGAGTGCCTCGGTCGGAACGTCGGCCCAGCGCCCCCCATGCCCGGCTGTGACGATCTCCTCGAAGCTCGTCTGGAGATGCACGAATCGGCCTGTAAGTGGATGTGATGGTTCATCTGGGGCCGACAGTATGATCTCGGAGGCAAGACGAGCCGAGGACAGAGCCCAACGAGGAGCCCCAACCGAGATCAACGCTCCAGCTGGGTCACGATCGCTTAGAAGGTGACGCGCAACCGAGTAAGCGCGAAGCAGATCATGCTTGAACTCAGGCACTCGATCCCAAGGCAAACCGCTGACGGGATGAATGACTCCGCTCCTGCGAAGGCCATCGACCGCAGAATTGTCGAGACGCATGAGCAACTCGTCGACGTCACCCCTGCAAAGCGAGTGAGCCGCAAGACGGAGCATGACCTGCTCCCGGGCATCAGGTGATCCGGCGCCTGGACGCTCACCGTTGCGCACAAGGTGTCGCCAGATATGGTCGAGCGCCGCCGACTCACTGAGAGGTAGTCCTGGGTCACCGGCTCGCCCTAACAGATCGACGATGATCGGTCGGCGTAGCAGCTCGCGTCCCCGGGCGTTCGCAGCCAGCCGTTGCAGCCCAGGGAAGTGTCTTGCAGCTGCTGTGACCTCTTCGTCGGTCAGGCCAGTAACGGTGTACTCGCGAGGTGCTGCGGCACTAGACTTCATCAGCTCGGCTGCAGCCCCTGCACCCTCGGTCGCTGCAACCACGACGACCTTGAGGCCGGACTGCCGCGCACAACGGAGTACATGGGAGAAGACCTGGCCGTGATCCTCGGCTGCAGCCTCCGCCCCATCAATCACCAAGAGTCGCTCGGGGGCGGTCAATTCAGCGAACAAATCGTCCAGAGGATTGCCTAGTAGTGCCAACAAACCGAGGTGATTCTCTGGCAGGTGTCGAAGGTTGATCGCGATTGCTTGGCGGTCACTGCCCAGCTCGGCTGGTTCGATGCTGTCCATTACCAGTGCGCTCTTACCGACACCGGAGTCACCTTTCACGATGAGGTCGCCAGGCGAGACGATCGCTGTGCGCAGGTCATCACGGATAGCTAGGCGCGGCAGTGTCAATGCGGGAGCAGTGACTGACCCGACCAGGCTCCGGGATACTGCGGACCGGGCTTCTTGGTCCAGACTGCGGAGCCTGGTCCAGCCCATCTCATGGGGCGGCGGGTGTATGTGCTGCTCGTTGATGAACGAACCGTTGAATGTGCTGTCGCGGTAATCGTTGTGGTTGCCCTCGTAGGAAGCGCTCACCGGCCAGACTCCGTGTTCTTATCAGGGCTGTCGGGTCGGTGGTTGTGCTGTTCGTTGACGAACGGACCGTTGAACGTGCCGCCTCGGAAGTCGTTGTGGTTCCCTTCGTAGGAGGAACTGTCCACATGCACCTCGCGGCCCTGGATCACGGTCCCTCCCGAGACGTTTCCGTACACCGCATTATCTGTGCCCACAGGGGCATCGGAGGGCTCGGCAGGGGAGGGCTTGGTGGACGTGGATGCCCAGACGATCACGTTGGCGATTAGAGCCAGAGCGGTCGTGATGCCCGCAGTCCAGGACGCGGCCTCCCACCCCTCGCGTGAGGTCGGTCCGCCGCCAAACCACAACCCTGCTGCCAGCGCAGCCACGATCGCGACACCTGCCGCCACTACACCTATCCGCCTCGCCATGGTCATAACACTAATTGTGGGGCATCGTGACCTGCTAGGTAAGGGGTTTCGGTCGAATCGGCCGTATGCGGCTGGTGGGGCAACAGGGCGTGCCCTGGGCCTAGTGGTCTCCACGCGACGGTGCCGGGGCGGCTGGGGCGGTGGGCGGACGCGGAGCTCCCCGGGTAGGGGGCACTACACGGTCACGCCCCGGCAAAGTGCTCCGGGAGGTGCGCCCTCACCTGCTCTCACCTTGTACTGGGGAGCACACGAGGAGCACACATGGCCCAAAAACGCCGCGAGGACCTCGCCTGAGGTCCTCGCTCACCCCGTCTGACCTGGGGTTTTGTTGCGCACCCGGCAGGATTCGAACCTGCGACCGTCGGATTAGAAGTTCTATGGTCGCGTACCGTCACGTGTCATTTTGTGCCGCTGTGTCCCGCACCATCCGAATCAGGATGCCGTTCTGTGCCGCGTCGTGCCACCCGGTGTTGCCCCGGTCCAAAACTACGGAGCACAAACGGAGCACACGCGGGCCGTTGGCGGCGTCCGATGGCACCTCGCGAGGTTCTCGGTGCACTCGCCGCTACTCGGATCTTCGGTGGAGAATGTTGTCCAGTCCTCAGAGCGTGTTTGAGAAGGGTCAGGGAATGAGGTCCTGGCCCGTCCAGGCACGCTGACGGACGGAATCTTGTCCACGTGCGAGACGGCGGGCCATCTGGCCGATCGCGGCCCAGCGCACCATGGCCTCAGACACCGCGGGGTCACGCTCGTAGTCCCTGGCCAAACGCCGGTGAGCGGTCAACCACGCCAGCGAGCGCTCGACCACCCACCTGCGCGGGATCACCGCGAACCCCACCTGGCCGGGAGCCTTGCGCACGATGTGCACGGTCGTGGCCACGAACCTCTCGGCCCAGGCCACCAGCTTTCCAGCGAACCCCGCGTCGGCGAACACGAACCGCACCGGTGTGCACAGGTACAGGCTCAACAGGGTGGTCCTGGCCCCGTCCCGGTCCTGAACCGAGGCGGCCATCACGCACACCACCAGCAACAGCCCCAGGGTGTCGGTGACGATGAACCTCTTGCGGCCGTTGACCTTCTTGCCCGCGTCATAGCCCCTGGTCCCCTGGCCGACGGTGTCGGCGCCCTTGACGCTCTGGGAATCGATGATCCCCGCCGAGGGCTCGCCCCCCGTCCTTGCGCGCTGCGCAGCCGGCGGCGCAGCACGGCCATGACCTGCTCGGTGACCTTGGCTTCTTCCCAGCGGGAGAAGTACCAGTAGACGGTCTGCCAGGGCGGGAAGTCCACGGGCAGGTGCCGCCAGGAACAGCCGGTACGCACCACGTACAAGATCGCGTCCACCACGTCGCGGCGGGGGTGCTTCTCGGGCCGGCCACCGGTGTTGGCCGGTGGGAGCAGGGGCTCGATCAGGGCCCACTGCTCATCAGTCAGATCAGAGGGGTAGGTCGGGCGTCGCGTCATGACGGCCATGCTCGCGACCTGACGACAGCAGCGTGAGCGAAGTGCCCGGACCGTTACCCCTTCTCAAACACGCTCTGAGAGCGTGTTTGAGAAGGGTCAGGAAATGAGATCCTGGCTCGTCCAAGCACGCTGACGGACGGCATCTCGTCCTCGGGCGAGGCGTCGGGCC
>NZ_JBSHCT010000050.1:0-9486 GCF_053615935.1 Nocardiopsis sp. NPDC055879 | reverse complement strand
CTCGGAAGAAGCGCCGATGACGGACTACTCCCTGTAAACGACTCCGTCCGTACACCGGAGGGAGCGTGCTTGGGCGGGGGCCGGCTCACAGACCGAGGTCCTGGTGGAGGCGGGCGATGTGTTCGGCGTCCCTCTTCGCGTCCTCCAACGAGTCCAGGGCCTCGTCCTGCTGCCTGCCGCCGGCGCTCTCGGCCAGGAGACCGTCCGCGATCCGGTCGTAGTCACCGACACGTTCCATGTCCGCCAAGAGTCGCTGGGCCTTGTGGACCCGGGCGGCGTATCCCTGGATCACCTTGACCCGCCCCTCCGCTTCGTCTCGCAGGAGACGGATCGCCCCGAGCGCCCGTTGGTAGGCCTGATTGGCCTGTGTCTGGTCACCGCCGGGTGCTCCGACCTCGATCAGTTCCTTCTCCGCCCGAGACGCCTTGTACAGGTCGGCGGCGATCTGCCATTCGAGGTCGCGCAGTACGACGGTGTTGCGGGCGGTGTCCACAAGCCTGCCCTCACGGTGCAGTGATGACTCCAGGACGGCGTCCACGGAGCTCTGAACCCGGCGTAGCAGCGGTTGATCCGGGGCGGTGAGCATGTCCACCGTGACGTAGTCCCGGCCGGCCGCATCCGCCAGGAGTTTCGCCTGCTTCTGGTGACGTTCCAGCTTTCCCTGAGGGGAGAGATACCAGGTGAAGGCCGCTATGAGTCCGATGAGGATCGCCAGGATCAGGAAAGGTCCGGCCTCGGGCGCGATCGAAACGGTGATCAGGACGGGGACGATCACGATTCCTGCGGCACAACCGGAAGTGGACTTGAAGTCCTCACGTGCCTTGAGTTCCTCAGGGCTGGGTGGCGGAGCCGGCTTGGGAAGTTCGGCGCCGGGGCGGAGGGTCTTGCGATCCGACATGGTCACTCCCGTGCTGCTTCTCAGGGCCGCCGGTCTGCGTGCGGACGAGCCCTGGTGGGAGAGGTTTTCCCCAGTCAGCACATTAGTGTGAACAAGGTTCACGGGCAAGATGTGAAGGGTGTGGAGTGGTGTGCTTCGGATGTCAGGTCGCGCTGGCTTGTCGATGATCGAAAGGATCTGTTAACCGGGTTAACGCGAGATTCTGCTGTAGAGTACTGCCTCAAGAGCGACCGCCCTCACAAGAAGGGACGGTGCTCCCGGTCGTCTGGTTTACCCCGCGAGCGGCACTCTCGATACAGAGGCCTTTGGTCCCAGCCCCGGAGGCGCTTCCCGGTTTGTCGTCACCGTCGACGCCGGCCCCGTGCCGAACAGGGGAACGGTGACCTCGACGAGGTGCCACTTGCGCTCGACCACGACCCCCCATCCCCCAGCCCCATGCCGAACGGAGCCGCCATGTTCACCCCGGGACGTCTGACCCGAGGACAGGGAGTCGATCCGCGACGGATGTTGTTCGCCGTCCTGGACGTGGAGACCACCGGACTGGAGGTGGGGGAGGGGCACCGGATCTGTGAGGTTGCCGTGGTGCGTATGCGCGGTGACGGAACGGTCGTCGACGAATACTCCACCCTCGTCAACCCGGGGCGGCCCATCCACAACGACCACTTCCACCACATCACCGCTGCCCAGGCGGCCAACGCGCCCACCTTCGCCGACATCGCCGGTGACCTGGTCGCCTACCTGTCCGACGCCGTGGTCGTCGCGCACAATCTGCCCTTCGAGGAGAAGTTCCTCGAAGCCGAGTTCAAGGCCCTGGGCATGCACCCCTTCGGGCTGCCGGGGTTGTGCACGCTCCAGGCCTTCCGCGTTCACCTGGATCGCTACGTCTACCGACAAAGTCAGCTCTATCAACTGATGATCGGGGAGTGGATGCAGGGGCAGCACCATGCGCTGGCCGACGCCCGCCACCTCGCCCGAATGCTGTCCATCCTGGTGAACGAGAGCCCCCAGCCGCTCGCCTGGGCCGGCCCCGGGCCGGTGGCCGCGCCGAAGGTCGCCCGCAGCGGCAGAATCGCTCCGCGCGCCGGCGGCCTGCGCAAGGGCCAGGAAGGGTGGCTGGCCAACCTGGCCGCCGGATTGCCCGACATGCGGCCCTCGCCCCACCCCTACCCTCAAGGGGTGGTCGCCTACCGTTCCATGCTCGGTCACGCGCTCGCGGACGGCAAGATCGTCGGAGACGAGGCGCAGCAGCTCGCCCTACTCGCCACCCGGGCGGGGTTCACCCAGTCCACGGTGCGTCAGGTGCACGAACAGGTGCTACTGGAAGCGCGCGCTCGCGCCGAGGCCGATGGGCAGGTGACCTCCACCGAGCTCAGGGAGCTGGAGAGGGCCGCCAAGAACCTGGGGGCCGGGCACGTCATCCAGGACCTGCTCTATGTCTCCGATCAGGAGAAGGCCAGGAAGAACGGTCCGCTCAAGGGTTGGCGGATCGTGCCCGTGGGCGAGGACGGGTCCGTGAACGCGGTCGTGGACTTCGCGGTGTCCCACGGAGCGACCGTCGGGGTGAACGTCACCAAGACCGTTCGTCTGGTCATCGCCGAACCGGGGACGGATGACGCCAAGGTTCGCAAGGCTCATGAGACCCGCATTCGGGTGGTGACCCCCGCCGAGGCCTGGGACCTGCTGAAGGCGGGCATCGACAGGGCCGAGAACGGCCTGTTCGACGATGGGAGCGGGGTGATGGTGGCCGCCCAGCTCCGGGCCGAACAGCAGGAGGAGAGGGAAAGCGAGTCCTGGCAGGCGTTCTGGCGTTCCCGTGAACTGTCCGACCGGCAGTACCACGAGCAGTTCGTGGCCCCTTATGAGCGCTATGAGCACCGTGCGGACCGAGGGCCCTACACGATCACCGCGTCCCTGCCGGTAGAGGCACAGAAGAAGAGCGGGGGCTGTGCGGGTGCGGCGCTGTTGTTCCTGTCGACCGGAGCCGCGGTGACCACGGCGGCGACCCAGTTCTGGCCGTTCTGAGGGTGGTCCGTCGCCGGGCTCGTCAGGGGGTGTTCTCCTCGAAGATCCGCGCGAGCTCGGCGGTGACCGCGCCCAGGTCCCACTCCTTGGCGTACTGCTGGAAGAGTTCGAGCAGGACTTCTCTGCGCTCGGGGAGGAAGGATTCGGGGTCGCACACCAGGTCGGGGAACTCCTTGACCATCCGTTCCCAGGAGAGTCCTTCGCGAAGGACGTGGTTCAGTCGGGCGACCTGCCACGTCATGAGCCGTTGGTGGTCGCGCTTGCGCAGTGGGGCCTTGCGCGTGGGGGTGGAGACGTTCCTGCCCGCAGCCGCCAGCGCCTGACGACGAAGGACGCAGGAAGTACAGCCACCGCAGTGTGCTGCGGCGTCACCGCTCTGGTGGTGTGAGAAACCGGTGTCACAGGAGACCGAGGCGGCCAAGGCCTTGTCGTACCTGTCCGGGACCCGCTGGACCATCTGGGCCTTGGTGAGTGTGAAGGCACGATTCTCGATCCGAAAGCCCGGGGCACCGGTGATCGCGCGGGCCAGACGTTCCATGTATCGCAGGGTCTTCGGGTGTACGGCTCGCGCGTTCTGCGCACCCACCTGTCCTTGAGTGAGGGTCAGGTTGAGGGCCCCAGGGCCGTTCTCGTACAGCCGCAGTGTGTTCGTGCCGCGAGCGATCGCGGAGAGGACCCCGGCGGTGAGGAAGACGAAGCCACGGCTTCGCGCGGTGTCCTCCGTGTTGTCCATCCGTACCTGGAGTTTGAAGGGGAACCAGGACTACGGTTGTTGGTACTGACCGACACCGCGTGCAGTGGATCGCTCGATGATTCGAGATCCTCGATGACACCGCATACCGAGTCGAGCCCACCGGAGAAGAGCGCCGTTCGGCCTTCGAAGCCGATGTCCTGGTTGCTCAACAAGGACATCGTGCTCGCGATGGCTTTGCCCTGGGCGAATTCCAGCCGCCAGGTGTCCGAGGTCAGCCAGTTGAGCAGGTTCTCCACATCGGATGAATGCTGGGACCACCACGCGGGGTTCTGAACGGGGATGGTGGTCTCGATCGAGCGGTGCCATTCCTGGCCCTTGTGCCACTTGTTGAGCGCGGGGCGTTTGAGGTTGCGATCGACCGCGAAGGTGGCTGACGCGATCTCCCACAAGTCGGCGGCCAGGTGATGCTCGTCCAGGTGGTCGATGATGAGATCGGGGATGGTCTTGTGGATGGCGATGCTCTGGTCGAAGTAGCGGGGACTTGGTTCGAGGTCGGAAAAGTAGGTGACCTTGGTGGTCGGGACGCCGGACACAGGGGGCTCCAGAGGGGATCAGGAGAGGAGATCCTTGATCAACTCGCGCAGGATCGACGTGGTGAAGGTGAGGTCGGCGAGTTCGAGGAAGTCCAAGGCGTCCATCACGTCGGGTGCGTCGTCCTCAAGGAAGGGGACGGCGCGGTCCAAGGCGTAACGTCGAATGACCCCGCGGGCGAACTGCTCTCCGATGAGCGCGGCGAGCTCGTCTTCACCGGCGCTGATGAGTACATCAGGGTCCTCGCTGGCGAGGACGATGCTCACGGCCTGGCCGAGGAGGGCTTGCATGCCCGAAGAGCGATGACCGGCGCACAGGTCGAGGCTTTCCGGACCCTCGTCCTTCAAGGTTTGAGCTAGTATCGTCGCCTGGTCGGCGGCCTCTTTGAGGTCGGGCTTGCCCAGCTTCTCCAGGACCTGATCGAAGGCCTTTTGTGCTCGGGGAAGGACGTCCTCTTTGGGAAGAGCCAGTTGCTCCGGTGAGGTGTCCGACTCACGACCTTCGCGCGCTCGTTTCCACAACGTATCGCCGACGGGGTCGAGTATGCGGACACGATCACGTGTGTGCCGATCATCATCGGGCAAGCCCATCCTCCGACCAGTTCGACCTGATTCAAGAATCGCCGGAAGGGTTACTCAGAGCAATATGCCGGAGGAGATTGGCAACTATCGGCCAAGGACGATGGACCTGTTAGCGGTGGTCCTTGCAGGGGAAGCTCAGCTCAGAGCATCTGAAGACGAAGAGGGCCCTCACTTCGGGTGGGGAGTGAGGGCCCTGGTCCAGAAGGTTTCAGTGGGTTTTTAGGCGGGGCGGAGGAAAGCTTGCCACTCGTCGGCGCTGAAGAAAAGGGCCCCGAGCTCACGGTTCTGGGTGTCTCTCATGCCGGTCAGGCTTCCCAATTCAGTCACTTCGACGCAGTTGTTATCGCCACCGCTATAGCTGGACTTGTGCCAGAGGTTATGAGTGATCTCGACGCAGTCGTTGTCTCCGCCGCTGTAACTGGACTTGTACCACTCGGACATCAGGTCTCCGCTCAAGAGTTGATGCGGGTGCTGTCCAGAAAAACCTGCCACTCGTTCGCCGAGAAGAACAGTGCACCGTGATCTCGATTCTGAGTATCCCGGACGCCGGTGGTAGAGCCTTCAGCGACCTCTACGCACTCGCCTTGCTCCGCGCTGTAGCTGGCGGTGTGCCAAGGCAAGGCAGGTGTGAACGTCTCCTCGTTGGCTTCATGCTCAGTCATCGGGACCTCTCCGGATCGTCCGCTAGTTGGCGGATGAAGTCTTGCGTGTCGTCCAAGGGAAGGGCGGCAGCCTGCATGTACTCGAACCTGCGCTCATGGTTGGTGAGTTCAGGCATGCCCTCGAAGAAGTGCCCGCTTGGGAGAACGTCCAGGTAACCGACCCGATCGGTTTCTCCGAGGTGCAACAGGGTGTAACCGCAGGGCTGTGCCATGCCTTTCGACAGTAGCAGCACCTGAATATCGATGTTCGGGCGCTTATTGAGCTCCAATAGATGCTCGAATTGAGTGCGCATCACCTGCGGGCCACCAACGAGACAGCGGAGTGCCGACTCGTCGAGGATCGTCCAGACCCGTGGTGGGTTTTCGCGGTCCAAGACGCTGTTGCAGCGTTCGATACGAGCGGCAGCGCGCTTCTGACGTTCCTCTGGATCAGTCACGAATCCCCGAAGCATCAGGGCTTCGATGTAGTCCGGGTGCTGGAGCAGACCGGGGACCACTCCCATGGCGTACTGCTGGATCCTGGTCGCCTCGTTCTCCAGGCTGTAGAAGGCGTTGCCCGCTACGTCCTCGTGCTGGAACCACCAGGGTTTCTGCTTCCGGGCCGCCTTGGCGATCTCCACCAGCTCTTCCCGAAGCGCATCGCTCGCCCCGTACAGGCGGCACAGCGCGGCCACTGCTTCCGTGGTCAGCCGGACGAAGCGCCCGTTCTCGATTCTGTAGAGCTTGCTGGTATCCCACCCCAACTCGTTCGCGACCTGCTCTTGCGACAGCTTGGCCTGCGCTCTGAGCCGCTTGAGCTGACTCACCAGGTAGTGCCTGCGGACGGGGGAGCCCTGGGCCACAACGGCCTCCTTCGTTCCATCGACGTCGCGCCGGTTGGCGGGGGTGGTTGCCATCATCTCACCGATCAGAAAAAGGACATGTGTTAATAATGCGGACCACTTTAAATGCAGGCCTTGTAAGTTTGAGGGTCGGTGCTTAGCTTAGGTGATGACAGACAGTCCCGGGCGGTAACGCGGAGCTTCGCTCTGTCTGGTCCGGGTGCTCAGAACACAGGTAGAGGAGGGTGTGCAGTGATTGCTGAAGGGACTGCTTGGGAGAGTTATGGGGGAGGGGTGTGGTCCACACGCAAAGAACGTGGGCTCTCCCGTCTCTTCCTCGCTGACCTGGCGCTGACCACGCCCGACGTCCTTCAGAAGCTCGAATCAGGGGGCTGCGATCCCGGGCTCCGCATCGCCCGTGACCTCGACCGAGCTCTCAACGCTGGCGGTGAGCTCTGGAACTCCTGGGCCTCGGCGCACCTGGCCGCCCTCTTCCACTCCGACCGTCCGCCCACCATCACCGACGCTCTCAGGGAGGCCTTCCAGATCCGGGCCTATGCGCCCCTCGTGCTCCCGGATCCCTACCTCATCGGCCCCTACGCCGCCGCGCTGCACCGGCTCGAAGCACCGATGAACCTTCCGCTCTCCACCGACGTCCATGTCGAGGCGGCCGGCCGGCTGCACCCCACCACCTCCACCACGTCCCACTGTCTGGTGGTCGATGAAACCGCCCTGGCCCGGCACCTTGCACCGGCCGAAGTCCTGCGGGCCCAGCTCCTGCACCTGCACCACCTGGCCCAGCACGACCGGATCACCGTGCATCTCATCCCCGCAACGACCGGCCCCCACCCTGGCCTGCGCGGTGCCTTCTGGACCCTGTGCTACTCCCCGGCCCGCTCCCTCGTGTACACCCCGCACCCCTGCGGCACCGGCCACTTCCACCACGAATCGGCCACCGTCAAGGCCCACACCGACCTCTTCGCCACCCTCCAGGGGGTCGCCCTACCGGCCGAGGACTCCTTGCACCGCATCGCCGAACTCGCCGCGCGGCTGACCACCCGCCCCCGCCAAGCCCTCACCGACCACTGACCGAGTACCGAACGACCCACATCCCGGCATGAAAAAGCTCTGGCGGGTGCGCCAACACCCCCAGAGCAGGCCGATCGAAGTCCCAACAATCCCGTTCAAAGAACCAGAGGAGCCTGACCGACATGTCCATTGTGCCTCAGCCGTTCCCGCCTGTGCACGTGCACCCCGCCCCGAACCCCGTGCCCACCCTGGGGTTCGCGGGGCGGCGCTGGCCCTGCCTGCTCTACCCGGGCGACCTGGCCCACCTGGCCACCATGCGCCGTGACCTGCACCGGGACCTCGCGCGCCTGGTCGGCCTGCACTCCGATACGGCCGCCGACATCGTCCTGTGCGCCAGCGAAATCTTCGCCAACGCCATCGATCACAGCCGCTCGGGCGAGCCCGACGGCAACGTCATCCGCACCCTGACCATGCCCACCGCCACCACCTTGCGCCTGGGCGTCATCGACGACGGCCACCGCACCACCCCCGCCCCGACCGGCCCGCCCACCGAACCGGCCATCCCCACCGACCGCACTCTCACCGACTGGGAGGAGGCCGAGCGCGGTCGGGGCCTGCTCATGGTCGAACACCTCTCCCAGCGTTGGGGCAGCCGGACGGTCGTCGACTTCCCCTTCTGTGAGGGGATGGGCACCTTCCTGTGGGCCGAGTTCGCCTTCACCGGCCCCCGCGCCCCCTTCGGAGCCCTGGCGTGAGCGCCGGACCTGTCACGGGTGAACTGCGCGCGGTGCTGGACGCGCCTCGGGGACAGCGCTTCTCCCGCCCCGGGGCCTCGCCCCGGCCCTTGGCCACCCCGCATGCCCGCAGCCACGCCCGGGAACAACACCTCCTGGCCCAGATGAAGGCCCACCCCAACGCGGTCCTCCCGCTCTGCTCACCCCCGCGCTCCACCCGCACCGACGAACCCGGCACCCGCCTGGCCGAACCCGGTGACCGGCGGCCTCTGCCCAAGCGGCCCGGTGGAGTCCCACCGATCCCGCGGCCCCGGCCGGCCCCCGACGATGGCCCGCCGCCACCGCGTCCCCGACCGGAGCGCCCGCCCCTGCCCAGGCGCCCGCGCAGCCACCGCAAACCCCGACGCCGTCGCCGCGCCCACACCGGCCGGCACCTGCTCGGCTACGCCCTGGCCACCGCCGCCGGCGCCCTGGCCCACCACCTGGTCCCACTTCTGTCCTGATCCACCCGCCCCACGACACCCACCACCAGGCCGCGTTCGGGGTCGGACCAGGTCGCGGCGGCCATCCAGACGGGTCGGGGAACCCCCGAGAGAATCGCCGCCGCCTCCTCGGCCCCGGTCCAAGAGTCGACATCGATGCGTGTATCGCGCCTCCACGACAACCGCACCCACGCGTGGGCATCGGTGCGAAACCCCGCCGTACCGTTGAACCGGCTGTAGTGGGCGCCCTCGCGCCCCAGCCCACGCCTCAGTCGCCGTTCGGCTTGGTCGATGACGTCGTGGATGTCCACGCTCGACAGGTCGTCCAAGACGATCAACGAAGTGCTGTCCTGGGAAGGCATGATCAGGTGTCGACTCTTTCAGCTCTGCGACGCGGAGGTGAGAGGTACCGGGCGACCGTGTCGGTCGAGACGGTCAGGGCCTCGGCTTGCACGCCCTCTTCCAAGTGCGTGGACGATGAGGTGCCCACGGCCGGCCTTTCCACGGACGGGATGGCCCAGGCCGCCACCACCGCCTGGATCGGACTGCCGTTCCGCCCGGGTTCGAGGAAGAGTGAGGCATCGATCCGGGACCAGAGGGGGTCGCCGGTATCGCCCCCGAAAGGGGCCATCCCCCAAACCGCCTGGGGCCCTGGTCCGTGCCATGAGTCGTTCGGTGGCACCCAATACGGCTGCTGGAACACTCAGACCGGCGCGGACCATGACCACGTCCGGCAGAGGTACCGACCACTGATGTTCGATCGGCCTCTCAGGGTTCCAGGAGGAGATCCCCCAGGCACGGCAGTACCCCGGGTCTCGCAAATCGGAGAGGGTCGCGCAGGCCTCCTCGAATCCCTCGGGTGAACATTCGGGATCGTGCACGAGCATGGCGCGCGGCACCAGCCCGGGCTCTTCGGGGCTCGCTTCGATCTCGCGCCCCCACACTTGGGCGGAGAGTGCCGGCTCCAGCCGC
>NZ_JBSHCT010000049.1:0-11049 GCF_053615935.1 Nocardiopsis sp. NPDC055879 | reverse complement strand
TCCTGCGCCGCCTGCGCTGCTGCCCGCAGCGGGCCGGGGAGATCACCCGTGCTGTGCTGGTCCTTCAGCTCCGAGAAGCAAGATGAAAAAGGCTCAGTGACTCGGTTCAGGTGACTCGAGTCCGCTACGCCAACACACTAGCGCTCAGCGATACCCCTGGCAGCTACGCACAGTGATCAGCACGGCGAGAGTCGCGGAGAATTCAGATCACTGGATCAACGACTCCTGCCAGTCCGACCCCCATCTGTGACCTCAGGTCGGGTCGCCCGGGGGTGAGATTCCCCCGGGCGACCCGACCTCAGACCGCTCCCGAAGCTACTCACGGGTTACTTTGCCCCTCGCCGTAGCTTCGGGAGAACCGGGCCGAGACCGAGCGCGGGCACGGACGGGCCGAAAGGCGCACGGTCAAGGTCGTTACCGCACCCCGGATCACTTTCCCGCACGTGGCGCAGGTGCTGCGGGTACACCGGTGGGTCAAAGAGTTGGCCACCGGTGATGTGCGGCGCACCTACGCCTATGTCGTGACGAGTTTGCCCGCTGAGCGGGCCGATGCTGCCCGGTTGGCGGGCCTGGTGCGGGGCCATTGGCGGATCGAGGTGCTGCACCATGTGCGGGACGTGAGCTTTGGTGAGGACGCCTCGCGGGTGCGGTGCGGGCACGGACCGCAGAACATGGCGATGCTGCGCAATCTGGCGATCCCGCTGCTGAGCGAGTTGGGGATGAGCGGCATCCCCGAGGCCACGCGGTGGGTGTCCTACGAGACCTTCACGCGCCCTCTCGAGCTTCTCCAGATCCCCTGACCAGCACGGGTGCAGCCCTCATCCGACTTTGCAACAGCCCTGTGGTGGACCCGGTGTCCGGGCTCTTGTGGCGGTCAGTCACTGAACCTTGACGTGTTTTGTCCGAACCACGCGCGTAATGCTGTTTCGTCCTGGTGCTAGGAGAGCAGGGTCCGAAGCAGGGGCAGGCAGCCCCGCCAGCCCGATTCCGTCCCGCACCCATTCTTGGAGAAGATCATGAAGGCTCTTGTGTACAACGGATCCCGCGACGTATCCGTCAAAGAGGTGCCGGACGCCAGGATCGAGCGTCCCACCGACGTGCTCGTGCGCATCACCGCCACCAACATCTGCGGTTCCGACCTGCACATGTACGAAGGACGCACCGACCTGGAGCCCGGCAAGGTCCTCGGACACGAGAACCTGGGCGTGGTCACCGAGATCGGTGACGGCGTCGAGCGCGTCAAGGTCGGCGATCACGTGTGCCTGCCCTTCAACATCGGCTGCGGGTTCTGCCGCAACTGTGAGAGCGGCATGCCCTCCTACTGCCTGACCGCGAACCCCGACTCCGACATGGCCGGGGCCGCCTACGGCTTCGCCGGGATGGGCCCCTTCTCGGGCGGGCAGGCCGAGTACCTGCGCGTGCCGTTCGGGGACTTCAACTGCCTGCGGCTGCCCGAGGACGCGGCAGAGAAGGAGGACGACTACGTCATGGTCGCCGACATCTTCCCCACCGGCTGGCACGCTACCCGCCTGGCCGGGCTCAAGCCGGGTGAGTCCTGCGTGGTCTACGGCGCGGGTCCGGTCGGCCTGATGGCGGCATATTCGGCGCTGCTGCAGGGGGCGTCCCAGGTGATGGTGGTCGACCGCCATCCCGACCGGCTGCGCCTGGTGGAGCGGATGGGGGCGATCCCCGTCGACGACTCCAAGGGCGACCCGGTCGAGCAGATCCTCAACCTCACCGACGGCCGCCGCGCGGACTGCGGCTGCGAGTGCGTCGGCTACCAGGCCCACGACCATCTCGGTGTCGAGCACCCCGAGATGACCATGAACAACCTGGTCAAGTCGGTGAAGTTCACCGGCGGCATCGGTGTCGTAGGCATCTTCCTGCCCTCCGACCCCGGAGCGTCGGACGAGATGGCCCGCAACGGTCGGCTCACCTTCGACATGGGGACGTTCTGGTTCCAGGGCCAGAAGATCGGTACCGGCCAGGCGCCGGTGAAGGCCTACAACCGGCAGCTGCGGGACATGATCCACCGGGACCGCGCGAAGCCGTCCTTCATCGTGTCCCACGACTTGCCGTTGCAGAGGGCGCCGGAGGCCTACGAGCACTTCGACAACCGCGAGGACGGCTGGACCAAGGTGGTACTCAAGCCCGCCATGGCGTGAGCGGCGCCGCTGTCGGCCCGTGGGTCCGTGGGTCGGTGGGTCCGTCAGGGCCCGTCGACCACGGAGCCGACACCACGCGGGCCCGAAGGAGCTTAGGTTCTAACGGTGGTAGCCGTCTCAGCTGGGGATCGGCTTACGGCACTCGCGGCGCGACCGTGTGGCGGTGATCGCCCGAGACGCAGCGTCGGCCCGGCTCACCGACAGCGGTCAGAGTCCCCCTCGTCCGGCCGCACAGCCCTTGACCCCACCCGCCTTGGGCTCGTGCTCGATGGGGTGAACACCGTGGGCACGCGGCCACGCCTGCACGGCCCGTCGATCCGCGCTAACCGCCCTCGGCGGGTGGTTTCGACCCGGCCTGACCGGGCAACTCTGTGGTTATCCCACACTATGAGGAGGCGCGATTCCCATGGCAGAAGAGCTGCGCGGCCGACGGGTCGCGATCTTGGCCACTGACGGTGTCGAGCAGGTCGAACTGACCCAGCCCCGCGAGGCGGTGGAGCAGGCCGGGGCGCAGGTGACGCTGCTGTCGATCCACACCGGAGAGATCCAGTCGATGAACGCTGACATCGACAAGGGCGATACCTTCACCGTCGACCGGCTGGTCTCCTCCGTTCGGTTCACCGGCGGCATCGGCACCGTCGGGGTGTTCATCCCCCAGGACCCGGGCGGGCCGGACGAGCTGTCCCAGCAGGGCAAGGTCCGCTTCGACTTCGGCAACTTCTGGTTCAAGGGTCAGCAGATGGGCACCGGGCAGGCCCCGATCAAGCGCTACAACCGCCACCTGCGCAACCTCATCGCCGCCGACAAGGTCACCCCCTCCTGGATCGTGTCCCACAACCTGCCGCTGGAGAAAGCCCCGGACGCCTACAAGCACTTCGACGCCCGCGAAGACGGCTGGACCAAGGTCGTCCTCAACCCCGGCACGGCGGCCTGACTTGTCCGCCGCGGCTTTGAACAGCACCCGTTTGAGTAGGAGGCCAGAGCATGGCTGAATCGGTGACCGTCGGGCTCCTCGTCCGGATCGAGGCGCTACCGGGCCACGAGAAAGAGGTCGAAGACTTCCTGCAGCAGGGGCTCGGCATCGTGGAGCAGGAGCCCAACACGGTGCGGTGGTTCGCCATCCGCTTCGGGCCCTCGTCGTTCGGGATCTACGACGCCTTTCCCGACGACTCCGGCCGCCAAGCCCACCTCTCGGGCCAGGTCGCCCAAGCCCTCGCCGACAACACCGGCACCCTGTTCGCCCAGCCCACCATCGAACCGGTGGACGTAATCGCCGAGAAACCACCGAGCTGATCACCGAACGGGCGACTCGGGGTGATGGTGGGGTCCGAGTAGGAACGGAACGGTGAGTACCGGCAACTGTCACATCTGTTGACACCCGTGGCGGGGCGCGCCACGCTACCGGCATGGACAGTGACGCGGTGGCCTTCGTCAGAGCCGAACAGGTCCCCGCTGGAGCCGCCGTTGACGCCCAGGTACCAGCGGAAGGTTCCGGACTCGACGCCGGTGAAGGTGGCGGCTTCGCCGTCGCAGTCCAAGCCGTAGACGCTGCCTACCTCATCCCACCCGTACCAGACGTCCTGCTCCAGGCGGATGTAGAAGGTCCCGAGGCCGGGGTCGCAGTTGGTGATTGAGTCGACCGTGATGGTGTGCGTGCCAGAGTCGGTCGCGGTGTAGTTGCGGGAGAACACGACGCCGTCAAACTCAGCATCCCAGGAGAAGTATCCCGTCATGAGCTGGCTCGAGAAGGTGGAGCCGTCCTCATAGGTGAGCGTCGTGGTGTCGCCGGCGGTCTCCACGTCGGCCACCTATGAGGCCTGCGGCTCCGGGACCTCAGCGGCCAGGGCCGAGGCGGAGGGAGCGAGGCTGAAGGCCAGAGCGGCGGCTCCGGTCGTGGCGATGACACGGGAGGTGACGCGCATCAAAAAGCATCCTCTACACAAGGGGGAATGATCGGACGATACTCACCTTTACCGTCATGCTGCACAGCAACCACCCGGGGCCACATTTGGCCACAGCAAACACAGCTGCCCCTGCTCAAAGATCCTAAGGCTTGGTATCGAACGGATGAGGGCCATGATCCTCTTCCTTGGCATCAACTCATCTGTTAAAGCCCTTTGATGTCCTGGTGACCTCGCTCATGAAAGGAGTATTGCCGCTTGAGCTGGGAAAATGGCATACCAGAGCGCCCGGGAAGACCGCCAACCGCACACGTAAAAACCAGACGTGGTGCCATTTTCCTGCTTGTCGGTGTCAATGCCAGATCCTCACACGGCCAGGTCCAGGCGTTTGTCCATGTCTAGGTCGAACCGGCCGTAGGGGTTAATGTGGGTCCAGAACAGCGGGTTGAGCGCCCGCCGGTCCTCGGGAGTGAGCCGCCCCGCCCAGGCCGGGCCTTCCAACACCCGTTGCAGGAGCAGGGTGTTGACGTAGACCAGCGCGGACTGGAGCAGGTGCAGGCACAGCATGGAGATCTCGGCGTGCTCGCGATCGCCTCCGGTGAGCACGCCCTCCTTGCCATAGAAGAACTTGTCGTTGGCGCCGTTCCAGTTCTCCACCACCTCCAGGCCGCCGTGGATCTCCCTGCGCAGTGCCTCGTCGGCCAGGTAGTCGCAGGCGAAGATGGTGCGCACCGCCCGGCCGAGTTCTTCGATGGCCTGATAGACGGGGTTCTTGGGGCCGCCGCCCTTGGTGAAGCGGCGCAAGACCTGCTCGGTGTCGGCCGTGCCCAACCTCAGGGCGGTGGCGTAGGCGACCATCTGGTCGTAGTTGCGCTCGATCAGCGCCCAGTCGATGGGCCGGTTCTTGACCACCCGCTCCAGGCGCGGCCAGGTGGCCGGGCTGTACAGGCGCACCGCGCCGATGTTCTTCAACCGCGGCAGTAGCTTGAACCCGAGCAGCTCGGTGAAGGCGAACCCCACAATGCTGGCGCCGTGGGTGTCGGTGTAGTTGGCCTGAACGTCGGCGTCGGTGCAGTGGCGCAGGACCCCTTCGATCATCGCCGCGACCTCGGAGGAGGAGCACGACTTGAGCTGGGAGTAGATGCAGGCCCGGCCCTTGTCGACGTGCCAGTAGATCATCACCCCATGCCCGCCGTAGCGGGCGTGGAACTCCGTCATCAGGTTCGACTCCCAGGACCCGAACCGTTTGGAGTCCGACGCGGTCGTGGTCGCGGTGCCCCACCAGGTGGCATCGCGGGCGGCGAAGGTCTCATTCACCACGGTCGCGATGGCGCGGCGCAGGTTGTCGCGGGTGATGTGGCTGGCGCGGGTACGGCGCAGCGCCCCCTCGTCCTCGCCGTGGTCGCCGGTGGCGATCATCTGCTTGATGCCCATGTTGGTACCCAGCGCGAACAGGCACAGCAACAACCGGCGGTGCAACGTCGCTTTCGGGATGGCCTCGCGGGTGGCCACCGAGGCGAACTCGGAGCAGAACCCGGTGAGCAGGGCGGTGTCCTTGAGGATGTCGAGCAGGTCGATGGTGCCCCACCGCCTGAGCACCTCAGCCTTGAGCGCTCCCAGGTTCTGCGGCTCGGGCAGTGGTTCCAGCTTCGGGACACTGATCCAGGGCTGGCCTTTGCGGGTCACGATCCGCACCCCGCCGGTAGTGCCCTCCGACATCGCGGTGTTCAGCCGGTCCAGGGCCGCTCGCATCCGGGTGCGTACCCCGTCCACGAACGCGTTCGGCTCCAGGGGCTTGTTCAACGCGGCGTAGTGCACGTCCCGGTTGTCGGCGAAGTCGCCGGGCAGATCGGTGTCAGGATCGCGCCACTTCCCCGCGCCCTGAACGTAGATCTCGCGGCGGCGCAGGGCCTCGCGCAGCGCGATGAGCACGCACAGCTCATAGGGGATGCGCTCCACCCGCCCCGAAGCCTGGTCGGTGACCGCTTCGTGCCAGGCCTTGGGCACCACGCCCTCGCTCGGCACGTGCTCGGCGGTCCCGTAGAACTTCTCGGAGCGGTCGACGTCGGTGTAGCGGCCCAGTAGCTCGATGGCCTCCATCACCGGCCGGTAGGCGGTGTTGTTGCAGGCAAACGACAACGCGGCCAACAAGGGGGAGAGCATACGCCGATAGTGGTGGGAGTAGGAGCCACGCAGCTGGTAGCGCACCCGCTCAGCCATCGCCTTCTCCGTGGCCATCAACTCCCGCGCGAGCTTGCGCAGCGTCTTCTCCCCACCCGGAACCGCGCCGAAGATCACCTCGGCCACCGTCCCGCCCGGCTCGGCCAGGGAGGCGTCCACCATCCGGCGCAAGATGCCCTTCTTGCCCGGCACCGCGCTCAACTCCCCGATCAGCTCCTTCTCCACCCGCTTCTCCGCGCGGGCGTTGATCCGGTGGATGAGCCGGATCAGCAGCTCTACCAGGGAGTCGATCAGCTCGGCCTGACGGGTCCAGCACAACGCGGCCAGCAGGGTGTAGCGCACCGCCGGGGCGCATTCGGCGAAGTCGGAGGGGTACATCCGCGCCGCACGCGAGCGCCAGGCGGCCACGATCTTCTCCGACACGCCCCCGAACGGCTCGTCCGGTAGGCCCAGGGCCTGCACGGTCTTGAGCTTGTCGACCTCCTCCAGCAGGGTCTCCAACCCCAGCGGCCCCGGGTCGGACTTCACAGCCCCCAGCACGCCCTCGGTACCCAGCACCTTGGACTCCAGCCGATCGCAGATCCCCGGGCCCAGGCGGGTCATCACGCTGGTGGTGAAGGCCTCCTCGAACCGGCGCACCCCCGAGGCCACGATCCGCTCGATCTGCCCGGGGCGCGGGGGTTCGATCTTCAGGGTGAGGCACCGGCGCTGAACGGCTTGGGCGAGTTCATCACGGCCGGCTTCCACTGGGCACACCTGGTCGGCCAACCAGTCGGCGAGTTGGTTCTCTTCGTCCTCGGTGGCCGCGTGGGTGCCGTAGGTGTCACGGATCTGGCGGCGGTGCCGCCCTGGAACTCGCGTGTTCCAGGGGTACTTGCCGAACAGGGTCGGCTCCACGCCCACCTGGTCGGCGACGAAGGGTACCGCCGCCGCCGGGATCTCCTCGGCGTAGGAGGGGAAGCGGCCCTCGATCTGAAAGAACTTGAGCTTGAGCGCGAACCCGAGCCGGGTAGCGCCGCTCTTGTTGCTCAGCAGCTTGCGGTCGCCCTCTTCCAGGGTCCACTCATCGACGAGCTGTTCAGGGGTCCAGTCCTGGCGCATGAAGGTGCTCCGCGATCGTGTGCGGTCAGTCGACAGCGCACACGATGGCGGACAGGTGCTGGGTTACCGGGGAGTTCGTCTGATCCGTGATCTCGAACTGGACTTTAAGTTACTTACGGGTTACTTGTCCTGTTGCCGGGCCTTCGGGAGAACTGGGCCAAGGAGTTGACTCCATGGCGTCATCCGCCACTTACTGCGCTTCAAGCGAGGCCTACACCGAGATCGTCCAGGTCATCAAGGGCGGCGAACCCGACGAGGACGGCATGCCGCTGGCCGGTCGAATCTCCCCGTTCTCCCCGACTCTGCGCAACCGCTCCTGCGCACCGCTGCCCTATGGGTTCTGGGAGATGCTGGACCGTTTGAATCCCTACGGCGACAAGAGCGACATCTGGCTGCGCGTCCTCGGGTCCAACGACCAGGCACCGCCACTGCCCGACGGGGCCGTCCTCATCGACACGAGGCGGGTGACCTACCAAATCGCATGAGACCCACCGGCCCTGTGAGTCGGCGGCACCACCACGTACGGTGGTGCCGCCCATTCGCATGGCCGCGCCAGGGCAGTGGCTTCGGGGCACAAAACCCGTTGGCCACCGGGGATCGGGCCACCACAATGGCCCCATGGTCGATCGACACTTCTCCATTGCGACCCTGGCCGAGCTCTACGACCACTTCAGCCATTGGCAGGTCTCCCACAGGACGACTTCTACCTCGATCTCGTGATGAACGCCCGCTCCGTACTGGACGTGGGATGCGGGACCGGCAAGATCCAACGAGTGGCCCGGGAGCGCGGGCACACCGGCCGCCTGGTGGGGCTGGATCCGGCCGAGGCCATGCTCGAAGTCGGGCGCCGGGACCGGGATGACATCGAGTGGACCCTGGGCGACCTGGTCGCGGGCCCCTACGAAGGGGAGACCGAGCCACTGGGGGAGGGGACGTTCGACCTGGTGATCATGTCCGGTCACGCCTTCCAGGTGTTCACCCCGTTTTAGGTGTGGAAGCCCGGTCCTTCAGGGCCGGGAGGAAACACCCTCATGTGCCCCACTCGGCCATCGAAGTTCGGAAAAACACGGAGAAGTTCTCTGATTCGGCCCCACATCCTGGTCGAGGATGGTTAGCGTGTTCGATCATGAAGCTGGTGGTGCGGGTCAAGCTGCTGCCTTCGCTGGAACAGGCGCAGGCACTACAGGCGACCCTGCACACCTGTAACGAGGCCGCCGACCACGCCTCCCAGGTCGCTCAGACCACCGGAGCCCGCAACAAGTACGCCCTACAAGAAGCGACCTACCACGAGCTGAAAGCCAGGTTCGCCTTGTCGGCGCAGCCGACGGTGCGGGTCATCGGCAAAGTGTGTGATGCCTACACCACCCGGCAGGCGAACCTGAAAGCCGGAAACCTGGGACGGAAGGGCTCCCCTCGCCGTCAGCGGGTCGAGTCCACCCCGATCTCCTTTCGACCCGATGCCGCCCAACCCTTCGATGATCGGTGTCTGTCCTGGCAGATGGACGCCCGCACCGTCTCGATCTGGACCGTGGCCGGGCGGATGAAGAACCTGGGCTTTGTCACCTCCCCCGAACAGCTCAAACTCCTGGCCGAGTATCGCCAGGGTGAGAGCGATCTGATCTGCCGGGACGGGCAATGGTTCCTGTCGGCCACCTGCGAGGTGCCCGAACGGGTGGAGAACCCGGACCCGGTGGGGTTCGTGGGGGTGGATCTGGGGATCGTGGAGATCGCCACCACCTCCACCGGAGACCGGTTCGCCGGGAGGGTCTTGAACCGGTACCGGCGCAAGCAGAACCGGCTTCGCGCCAAACTCCAGGCCAAGGGGACCAAGAGCGCCAAACGCGTGTTGAAACGCCTGCGCCGCCGGGAAACACGGCGAGCGCGGGATGTGAACCACACCATTTCCAAACGCATCGTGGAGCGGGCCGAACGCACCGATCACGGCATCGTCCTAGAAGACCTTCGGGGCATCCGTGGCCGGGTCCGGCAGGCCAAACGACAACGTTCCATGCTGCATTCGTGGAGTTTCGCCCAACTGCGGGACTTCATCGCCTACAAGGCTCGCAGGACGGGGGTGCCGGTCCTGATCGTGGATCCGGCCTACACCTCCCAGACCTGCTCGGCATGCGACCACACGTCCAGACGCAACCGGCCCACCCGGAACCGGTTCGTCTGCCGTCAGTGCGGTGTGGTCTTGCACGCCGATGTCAATGCTTCACGCAACCTCGCCCACAGAGGCGAAGTGGCGTGGAACGCGGGGCGCCAGTCAACCGCCCCAGCACCCACCAGATGAGTGGGTGTCGGACGCGGGAGGAGAGCCCCATCCGCCAGGTGGGCGCCTACCCGCAAGCCCACGGCTTCAGCCACGGGCAGTTGACCTCCGACTACAGCGTCCAGGGATGGGCCGAACCCCAGGTCAGTCGCAGCACTCTACGGTTCCTGGACGCCGAACTCCTGAACGCCTTCCTGGCCGAGGCGGGGTTGAGTGTGAGCGCCCAGTACGGGTATTGGGACCGCACCCCGCTCACCGACACCAGCGAGGAGATCATCACCTTCGCCCGCCCCACCTGAGCCGGGGGCGGGAAGGAAGAGTGCAAGCGTGAGCGCCGCTCTCATCCAAACGGACGTGGTGCCCTGAGTACCGGATCCGCGCTCAGCCGCCCCTCCTCGGAGAGTTGCCGGTTGACCGCGTCGGCGAAACCCGAGACGAATTCCAGCCCTTCCTCTCCACTGGTGCCCTCCTCCAGCGGATAGCCGATCCAGACGAAGACGTTGGTCGAGACGAAGGCGGCTTCGGCGCGGCGGGAATCCTCATCGGTGGAATACACCGCCGCGTAGCCGCCGTCAGCGGTCGAGAGTTCACGCCAGGCGAGCACGTCCACGTCGGCGTCCCCGCCCCTGGGCCAACGCCCGGCCTCCAGGTCGGCTACCCCGTCCTGGAGGTCCGCGCTCTTGGACCCGATGTCGGCCATACCGTCGTCGGTGTCGCCGAGCATGGCTTCGACGTTCATCAGGGACGGGTTGTCGGTGTCCTTCACCGCGCAATCGAGGATCATGGTGAACCCGACGAGCCGGCCGATGTGGCGTGTTTCCTTCTCGGCCGACACGGGCTCGTCCCCCTCGATCGACAGGTTGTTCCCCTCCGCGCGCGGCCGGTCGGCGCCGGGGATGGTGTCGACCAGTGCGGTGGGCAGGAGCTCCTCGCAGTACGGCAGGAAGGCGTAGGGACGCACCTGTGCCATGGACAAGGCCACCAGTCCCAGGAACAGCGCGAGGACGGCCCCCGCGAGCAGGCCTTTGCGGAGTCTGCCCGACGGCGGCCCCGAGCGGTTCCGGCCCCCGGAAAGAGGGGGCTCACCGGGACTGGTGAAAGATGGGCCCTCGGTAGGGGGATTCTCCGTCATCGGCACCTCGGCGCGGATTCCCGTGGGGAACTCGCGCCGAGCCTCCTCGCAGTGGTTCGGGTGGTAGGGGGTCGAGGCGCTTGCTTCCTTTCCCCGCCTGATCATCGCTGCGGGCTTTCGCGCCGATCAGCAGGGTTGATCGGCCCCACCCTCCCACGGCCTTTCCCCTTCTCGGGGTCGAGCGGGATACTGGAGGGTGGAGTGAAGTTGCTTCGGTTCGGTGGACACCTGTGAACTGGGATTTTACGCGGTTTCAGCCAGTTCAGCGGAGTCATTCCGGGCCCGCTCAGTGTGGCG
>NZ_JBSHCT010000048.1:0-14377 GCF_053615935.1 Nocardiopsis sp. NPDC055879 | reverse complement strand
AGGTGCCGCGCGAAGGGCACGGCCGCGAGGAACCCGGACTTCACGAACTCCGCCGTACCGGCGTCCATTTTCTCCATGGCAGGTAGGTTACTCCTCAGTAACCCTGCCCGATACCCCTGCGTTGAGGTGTCTGTGGTGAGCTACCATGTTTGGCGGAGAGAGCCACGGCTCTCGCCTGGAGGGTTCGCATAGCGGCCGAGTGCAGTGCTCTTGAAAAGCACCAAGTCCTTGACGGGGCTTCATGGGTTCAAATCCCATACCCTCCGCAGAATCAGGAAGTTTCCCCAGGTGGGAGCCTTCCAAGGAACACGGCGAAGGCCGGTGGTCCCGGTCCGGTGCACATTCAGTGCACATGGTCCACAGGCCACCGGCCTTCGGTGCGTCCGGGGTCGTCCCCGTTGAGAGGACTCTCCCCGCCGAGGAGGCTGAGGAGAGGGTCACGCGGCCAGCGCTGCGAGCCGGGCGACGTCCATCGCTTCTGCGACCTCGTCCAGGCGGTCCGGGAACAGGTGCCCATACCGGTCCAGGGTCATCGTGGCCGTGGCGTGGCCGAGCATCGACTGCACCACCTTCACGTCGGCCCCGGAGGCAATGGCGAGCGAGGCGGCTGTGTGCCGGAGCTTGTGCGGAGTGAGCCCCATGCCCGCCAGACCGGCCGTCTTCACCGCGTTGCCGAACTCCCGGTAGCGCCAGTTGCGAATGCGCAGCGGCGCACCCCGACGAGTCGTGAACACCAGTTCATCAGGGTCGCGCCCTTCCAAGAGCGGACGCAGTTCGGGCACCAGCGAGGGAGGCACGGGCACCGTGCGGGGCTTGCCCGACTTCGGGGTCTGTTCGATGAGTTCTCTCTCCACCTCAGCGAAGGCCACCACCACGCGCACCCGGCGCCGCTCCAGGTCCACACGCCCAACCCGCAGCGCGGCGGCCTCGTTGAAGCGCAGGCCCGTGTAGGCCAGCAGGAGGACCAGTGCACGGTTGACCGGAGCGCTTGAGGCGATCTGCCCGTACTTGGTGCGCAGCCCGCCAGCGGCGTTGGCCAGGGCCTCCACCTGGACGTGGTCGAGGTAGACGTGTTCGGACTCGGAGGGCTTGGGCAGCGGCACGCCCTTGGCCGGGTTGTAGGGGATGCGCCGGGGCACGCACCAGCCGAGCACCATCGACAACACGACGTGCGAGTGCCTGGTCTGGGAGGCCCCGAGGTTCGATCCGCCCTCGTCCCGCGGCTTCTGGAGCTGGGCCACCCATACGGCGATGTCCTCGCCGTGAATTGCCGAGAGCGGTTGGTCTCCCCAGCGCGGAAGCACGTGGTTGTCGAGCACGGCCCGGTACTGCCACCAGGTGGACCGCTTGATGTCGGTGCGGGTGGTCAGCCACTTCTCGGCCATCTGCCCGAGGGTGACTTTCGCGGCGTTGGGGTCGCGGTAGGAGCCTTCGCGCAGGCTGTTCTCGATCTCGGTCTGCCGCTTCTCGGCGTCCGGCTTCTTCTTGTAGGTGCCAGCGCTTTTGATCTTCCCGGAGGGGTCGTAGTAGCGGACCATCCACCGGGCGGGAGGGGTGCGCTTGGCGGCTTTGGCCTTGCGTACGGCTTCGGTGTACGCCTTGTCCTTGGTGCGGTCGTAGACCCAGGCACGGGCCATAGTCAGTCTCCTTGGGGGGTTACCGGGTTCGGACCCAGGCATGGACCTCAGCGGGCACGTAGCGCACGTACCTGCCGATCCGGTGGGAGGGAGGACCGTCGCCCTTGTAGCGCCACTCGTAGAGCGTCTTGGCGGGCACGCGGAGGTAGGCGGCCGTGTCCTTGACCGACCAGAGCACCTCCTCCGCACGGGGCCGGGGCACGGTTGGAGTGGTGCCAGCGGTTCTCATGCGGCCCTCGTCTCGGTGGTTGCCGAAAGATCGTTCTGCCGTGCGGCGTCGAGCTGGGAACGGCGTTTGAGTGCTTCACCCACCGCCCGCAGCAGGCGTTGTTCTCGGGGAGCCACGTCCGGGTCGGTGGGACGGGCCAGTTCCCAGGCGAAGTCACCGGAGTTGACCGAGGTCAGCACCGGGGAACGAGGGTTGCCGTCGTCGCCCTGGAACTCGTTAACGGGATCGACACCGAGCGCGTCCAGGACCCAGGTCAGGCGGTCCGCCTTGTGATCGGCCAGGGTCTTTCCGGACCACTTGCGTGAGACCAGGACACGGCGGCCCGCGTAGCCCAGGTGTTCGCGTCGGTGGGCTTTGGAGCGGCAGAACCCGGGACGTTGACCGGCTTTGGAGTCCTGGGGTTGGATGCCGTACCGGAGCCAGTTCGAGCACCGGGGCGAGCAAGGCTCGAATCGGAGGGTTTCGAGGAGCCTGTCCACGTGCTGTTCCTGCCGAGTCGTTTCGGCGGCATGGCAGTCGGCGATGTCCTTGGTCAGGTACTTAGCGAGGTAGCGCACGCACCGCGCGGCGTCCTCGGTGCCGGCCACGACCCCTTTGGCGTCCACCTGCTTTCCGAACCGCACCACGTGGAAGGGCTCCGGATCAGGTTCAGCGTCGATCTCGTCCAGCGCCTCATCCCAAGTCGGGAGCACTTCCCCCGTGGCGGGGTCGAGGTAGGTAGAGGCGTCCGCATCCCACACCGGCAGGTGATCGCCCTCGAAACGCACCGTGTCAGCGGCAGGCCACCACACCTGGTGGTAGGTCGCAGCGGCGATCTGACGCAGCTCAGCCCGGGGCAGAGTGCCGCGTGTGGCCATGTGCAGGTGCGGGGCCAACCGGCGTTGGGGTTCGACGGAGGCGAAGTACTGCACGTCGAATCCGGCGACCCGGCGTAGGTTCTGCACGAACCGGTCGATGAGCTTGGAGAAGTGCAGGGTGTCCCGAGCGGCCCGCCGGTAGTCGTACGTCGAGGGGTCCACCGGGGTGCCGTCTGAGCGCACCCGCCCGTACGAATCGAGCGTGAGTGTCAGGAACAGCGAGGGACGGAACACCTTCCCCGAGCCAGGGTCAGTGAACGCCCGGCCGACGGTCTTCCTCGTCATAGGTCGCTGGGGCAGGTCCGGAACATCCTGACGCCTCTTGGTCGAGCGCACCCGACGCGGACCCGACTCCGAGGAAGCCGAGCGGGTGACCGATCCCCGCAGCCCCGAGGCGGTGATCTCCTCGTCCAGGTCCGCGATCGCGGAGTCCAGCGCCGAGAGCTGTTCGGGTTCAGCGGCCCCAGTAGCAGCCAGTCGGTCGCGTTCGGCGGTGACCATGGCCCGCTGTTCCACCCAGCCCTGTTGCTGCTGTGTGGGCGGGTCGGGCTCCACGACGGGTTCGGTGGCCAGGTGCCAGCCCTCTTCGCACTGGGAGCGCCGAAGGGACCGCTTGCGTTTGGCGCAGGCCGGGCAGCGCGATTCCAGCGTGGATCCGCAGGGGACGTCGATCACCTGTGTTTGACCGGTCCCGATGTTGGTGCGTCGGAGGGACACGGGCCGGATGCACACCCCGTGGTCGGCGGCGACCTGTTCGGCCACTTCCCGAGTAAGGGGTTGCGCGAGTCGTTCGGCCCGGGTTGTCTTACCGGTAGGAGTCGGCATCAGCGCCACCCCCACAACCACAGAGCGGGAGCCCCCACCCGATGAACGACACCGGATCGGTGGACCGCTGGATCATCCTCAGGCACGGCGTGCCCAGCCTCGCTGTCTTCCTCCTGCTCCAGTACGGGGGCTGGATCTACGCTCTTGCAGCGCTGCTGATCTGGTACGGCCCGATGTTCGCTTGGGTCGCTTGGGAGAGACACCGCCGCGCTACCAACACGCATCAGCCCACCTCCTCAGCAGAAGGGGAATCGGCGCTGTAGCCGTTGGCCATGGCGGTGATGTCGTCATCGGAGACGAACGCGGCCCGTACCCGTACCGGGGAAGGCGAGGTTTCGAGGCGGACGTAGGCGACCCCGGGGAGGGTGGGGTCGATCAGGTGCGCCTCAGCACCCCGCTCCCTGGCACCTTCCCCGAGGACCATGTCCACCTGCGAGGCCTCATCCAGGCGCAAGGCGATCTTGTCCGGGAACAGGTTGCGCAAGTTCATCACTTCCTTGCGCGGGTCCTGGAGAGCGGCCAGCACCGAGAAGCCGACCGAGCGTCCTTGTGAGGTCAGGGTGGCGATGACGTTCTCCGACCTTTTCCGCACGTCCCGGTCGGGGTGGTAGGCGGTCAGGAACGCGACCTCGTCCAGGACCACGACCACGAACGGATCAGCCGTGGTGGGGGTGTGCGAGCGCTGCTTGCCCGCGTAGCGCTGCGCGCGTTCCTGCATCTGTGCCACCGCGTGTTCGAGGAGTTCCACTGCGGATTCACCGGTGTCCGCATAGCGGGTGAACAGGTCCCGTCCGTAGGCCAGTTCCATGCGTTTGGGGTCGATCCCCCACACCTGCGCCGTCCTGTCTGCGATGGCAGGGAGCATGGCGCGAATTGCGGACCAGAGCACGGAGCCCTTCCCCGCCCCGGTCACCCCGACCACAAGCACGTGGGTCCCGTGCAGACGCAGCTTCCACGCGGTGCCGTCCTCACGCTTGCCGACCGGCAATGCCTCCAGGTCCGGGCACTCAGGAACGGGCAGTGCGTCGAGGGGTTCAGCGAGGGTGTCGTGTCTCGGGAACTCCAAGGTGATGTCCCGAGGCCCGTTCACGGTCACGCGGCAGGAGGGTGCGGCGAACCCGTGCGCCAGCTCCACCACCCGGTTCTCAAAGTCCGCCGGGGAGGTCCCCGCCACGAGGGAGACACGCACGTAGTCAGCCCGGTCGTTGCAGCGCACGGAGCGGATGCGGGGCAGGTAGCGGCGTTCTTGGTAGGACTCGGCCAACCCGGAGATCACCAGGACCGGTTGCCAGTGGCGCCGGTACACGGCCAGGTGACGCCACCAGGCGAGCAGGCGCCAACTCACGCAGTACCGGTAGGAGCCCGGCCAGGTACGCCACCAGATGAGGGAGACCACGGCGAGCACCCCAGCGAGCGTGGCCAGCCCGACCCACCCGAGGTACCACCAGCAGGCCACCACGGTCGTGGCAGTGGTGACCATGACGGGGAAGCGCAGCGGCAACAGCATCAGTAGCCGTACGAGCCGCCAGAGCCAGGAGGCAAGGACGACGATCCCGGGGGTCTCCACGATCGGAGTCGTCCACCGCACCCCCTGCGCCGGGGTGGGCAGAGTCGGAGAGGACTGGGAAGCCCCGATCTTGGGTTGGCGCATCATCACCGACCACCACCGTTCAGTACCTCAGCAGCAGCGATCTCAGCCCACAACAGGTCGGAGTCAGCACGAGCACAGGCAGCGAAGCGAGCGGCATCGGGGTTGCCGTCCCGCTCAGCGATCGCGGCGAAGACGCGGGACTTGAAGTCGAAGAACTCCGCCCGCTCCGCCTTGGTGGTGCGCGGCTGGTCGTAGGCGTCCAAGAACACACTGACCAGCTCAGGGCCGGACAGGGCGGACAGGTCTTGGGGAATCTGGGACATACTGGGGGCACCTCTTCTGAGATTTCGCAGTCGCGGGAGGGGGTTAAAGGGGCGGCTAGGTGCGCCAACACCAGGCCGCCCCGCTTCATGTGTCAGGAGGCGGTCAGGCCGCTTCCTTGGCCGGGGCACGACGACCACCAGCGCCGGGAGCCTTCACACCCCGAGCCCGCAGCGAGTACACCACCCGGGGGCGGCGGCCGGAGTCGTCGACGTAGGGCATGACCGCCATCGCCTCGAACTCGATCGGGCGGAACGGCAGCCCAGGAACCTCGTCGGGCAGGGTGGGGCACACGTTCGCGGCGACCTTGACCTTCACCGACTTGGCCTTGCCACGCGCTTCGGGGTCGGCGTCGATCACGTCCACCGCCCACAGCGGGAGCCCAGTGTCCTTGTCCATCTGGGGTCGCTTGGTCTCGAAGTCGGTGATCGCTTCCACCCCGAGCGCGAACGCACCCGCAGGGAAGACCACGTCGAACGCCACCGGCAACGCACCCTGAATAGCCATCTGATCAGCCTCTCGCTTGACGTCCACTCAACCACTTGTTCGGTCAAGTAGATGTCAGAATAGCTCGCCTTGCTCGTCCGGACAAGTGGACAAGAAGGCGAGCAAGCTGAGGCGATTACACGGCCGGGTAGGAATCTTCCAGTTCGTGCAGGTCACCGGGCAGGACGATCTCAGCCACGGAGATAATGCGATCGGAGGCGTCCAGTATCCGCGCGGTGATGCCCAGCACAGGCGTCGCCTCGTCCAGCTCCAAGATCTCGCGCTCTTGACCGGTGGCCACTCGGGCGCACAGGCGTTCCACGACGCGGGCGGGGCGAAGCTGCTTGACCATCTGCACGTGGTCGCGCGCCCCGATGCTGATCGGTGCTTCAGAACCGAGGTCGGTTCCCTCTGCCACGTCCAGGGGGAACCAGAGAGTGACCAGCTCACTCGGCCCGCCCTCGGCGTCCAGGACCAGGCGGCGGCGCGTCACCGCCGGGGACTCAGCCGGAACGTCCAGGGTCCCAGCCAGAGAGGCAGGGACAGGAGCACGGCCAGCGGTGAGGATCCGGTTGTTCCTGGCGTCTTCGGAGGCGTCGAAGGCACTGGCTCCGGCATGGGAGCGCTCGGAGGTCTGCTGCGGGACGCCGCGCACGAACGAGCCGCGCCCGTGTTCGCGTTCGATCCAGCCTTGCATGCTCAGGATTTGCAGCGCCCGCACGACCGTGGAGCGCCCGGCCCCGAACTCGCGGACCATTCGGGACTCGGAGGGAAGCATCTCCCCTACGGGATAGGTCCCGTCTTCAATGCGCTCTTGGATCGCCCGCACGATCTGTACGTACTTGGGCGGAGCGAACTCCAGACTCGACATGATGTCCACCTGGTGACTCTAGTACTCGTGTGATCGAGTAGCTTACTCGCGTTGCATGACCCTGTCAGCAGGTGGGGGCACATGTGAACCCCGCACGCCGACCAGGAGAGGGCGGCAAGCGCAACCGGAGCAGGTGCGCACATCGCCAGAGGAGGAGAGCCCGCGTGCCCTGGCCTCCGTGGTCTCGGGCGAGACATCAGGGCACGCGGGGGTATCTAGAACGGTCGCCAGTTAGCGGCCCGTTCCACGACGTAGACGCTCAGGTTCTCCACCGTGGCACCGCACAGCGCACGGCGTTCGCCCTCAACCAGGGCAGCGGCCACCAGGCCCACGTCATGCCGGGCGGCGACCTCACCCGAGGTCAGCACAGGAGGAGTGACCGTACGGACGTGGTTGCACACCGCACCGTCCACCACGTGGGACAGGCCCACGACGTAGGACAGCCGCAGCCGGCGCCGGGCCACCTGGGGCGGCAGCTCGCACCGCAGGCGTTGCACCACCGGTTTCCCGTCAGGGCCGGTGCCCACGGTTTCGTAGGTGATGGACTGCCAGTCCTCACAGGCCACCCGCACCCGCACACCATAGGCACGAGACCAGGCGTAGAACGCGGCACGATCCGCCGGAGGTGAGGTGTGTTCGCCACTCATGAGCGCACCGCCCCGACCGCGATGGCCATGCGCACCAGGTCGCGCAACTCAGCCATGTCATCGACGGCCGGAGCCGGAGCCGAGATCTGTTCGAGCAGACGCAGGCCCCGCCTGTCCCGTTCGATCCGATGCGCAGTGCGCTTGCGCTCGAAGTGCGCATAGGGGCCGCGCAGGAGGTTGTAGGCACGGGGGTCGCCACTGTCCATCACGATCGGTTCCGGTGCGGGCCACAGTTCCACCCGCACAGGCGGGGGTAGGTGCACCGTTCGGGGTCCGTTCCGGTGATGCCTCCCCCGTGGTTTGGGTCGTATCAGAGTCACCAGAGCCCGAATCAGGGCGATAAGGTCGCTCACGTCAGCCTGCTTTCTCAGGTTGGCCGCGCCCCCGGACGCCTTGCCCGCGTCGCGGGGGTCACTTGTCGATAAGTCGCCTTGCAGCGTGGCGAAAGTTCAGCCACGGGCGGCTTGAGTGGTTCTCAGGAATCCGTTCCGGTCCCCCGACATGCGTTGCAGGGCTCGATGCGCATCTCCGACTGCTGAGTTCCTGCGGAGCGCACGACCACGAGTCGCCGTGAACGGACCGTCTTGTGCCCCCGCCCTCGACAGGACTTGCACCTCTTCGAGGCTGTGACTGCATCCACCAAGCACGCTCCCGTGAACCGGAGGCACCCGCACCGCTTGAGCAGAGAGGCACCGCGCATCCAAGATCCAACCCATATGCATGAGAAGAACCCATGCACTCATGTATATGAGTAGTGCCATAAGGGTGCCTCACTCATGTACATGAGTCAACCCTGTCCGGTGAAGTCCCCGATCAGCTTCACCAACCGCCTACGTCAGTCGGTGGCCGGAATCCTGTAGTCGAGCACGAACTGATCAGCGGCCATGATCGTGTCGCACACCTCCACCACGCGCCCCGCCTCCGTCACAGCGTTACGGGTCAGGTGGATCACCGGAGCGCCGGGGCTCAGCGCGAGGGCACTCGATTCCTGTTTGGTGGCCAACCGAGCCCGGACAGTCTCGGTGTACTCCGCGAACTCGTGCCCGTGTTCTTCCAGACGGGCATAGATGCCACCACCTCCGGGATTCTCCTCGAAGAGTTCGGGTATGTCCCGCGCCACGTCCCACGGCAGGTAAGACGTGGCTTCCTCGGTGGGTGTGCCATCGGAGAAGTAGAGCCGCCGACGGGCGAGCACCTTGTCTCCCTCATTCACGCCCAGGCGCTCAGCGATACCAGCAGGAGCGAGAACGGGACCGATGGAGATTACCTGGACGGTGGGTTTGACCCCAGCCTGTTCGGTCTCCGCGATGTAGGCGGCCTTCCCCGCGCGACGGTGCGAACGCCGGAAGCGGTCGGAGGACTTGCGGGTGACCGGAGGGCGCGACTTCACGAAGGAGCCCTTGCCCTGGTGGGTCTCCACGAGACCAATAGCCCGGAGCTGAGCAACTGCCTTGCGGACCGTGCCCGACGAGACGCCATAGCGCTCTATCAGTGCGGTCTCACTCGGAATCTCCTCAGCAGGAGCCAGAGCCCCGCCCTTGATCTGCTCTTCGATGTCGTCCGCGATCTGGAGATACCGGGGCTTCGCAGACCGCGCCCCTACAGTGCTCGCCATAGTCCTTCTACGCCTCCTATGCTCATGTACATGAGTAACAGCACTGGAGACAAGCCGTCAACGCCGCTGCACTCCGTGTCCGTCGCAGGAGCGGTCATCCGTGAAGACGGACGAATGTTGGTAATCAAGCGCAGGGACAACGGCAACTGGGAGCCACCAGGCGGAGTGCTGGAGTTGGACGAGACTCCCCAGGAGGGCGTTGTCCGCGAGGTCCTGGAGGAGACCGGCATCCACGTCGAGGTAGAGCAGCTCACAGGCGTCTATAAGAACATGACCCGGGGAATCGTCGCCCTCGTATTCCGCTGCAAGCCGACAGGAGGAACTGAAAGCGAAACTTATGAGTCTGCGGCAGTCAAATGGATGACCCACAAGCAGATATCAAAGCTAATGCACGAGGCTTTCGCCGTCCGCCTGCTGGACGCACTTGAAGGAAATCACCCCTACACCCGAAGTCACGATGGAATATACCTCAATCCGATAAACAGAAATGAATATCCACCTGCGTCAAACTAAAGATACTTATTCCCCATAAGCATGGCAACTACTTCCTGCTTGAATCCATCAGCCTTGCCACCAACTCTCGCGCAAACTGCTGCCTTTTAAGACGATCCGAGGTCGGCAATGAGCCTCCACCCATATCAACAATTATGCTGGCCAGGTCTTGAAATACGCCAACTTGACCCGGCTGCCTAAGGGCATCGATTACGATTTCACTATCTCGCTCCGATTGGCTTTTTTCAAGGCTCGCAGACCTACATCCCAGCACATGGTACTTATAGGCCATCAATAGGTGATAACGAACAGGCTTAAAAGCAGGATTCAAGCCCGTTCGAAATGCATTCTCCAGCCGATAGGCGCCATACGCACTGGCAAGGTAGGGTAGCAGCTTATGCGCTTCCAAGAAAATGGAAGTGTTCACTTCAAAATATAGGTGACTAGGGTACCTTGTCGCTAGATGTGGCATATCTAGAAACATCGCAGCTACGGCTTTCAGTTGATCATTAATATTAACAATTCTAGCCTTGGTGACTTCTTTTCCATAGAATTGACCAGACCTACGTTCATAGGTCAGACCCAAGTCCTTGGTATCCAGCCTATAAAACTCTTCAAGTCGCTTCTGGAACTTCGTTAGAGCCACAAGGTCATTCTCACGTACAGCGGTTTGTGAATTTGTTGCTCGAACGATACTGTTCGCAACCTCTTCATTGCCTGTAACGACGATTCTGATCGGAACATAGACTCTCTCCATGTCTTCCCCCAGGGAATCTTTTGCCAGATAAATGCAGTGACTAGTCTGGCAGCCATTGACAATTTGATAGTCCGAAATAACAACCGCGTCACCGGGTTTGGGGGAGTAAGAAGAAGCAACCACTGTAATTCCATTATTGAGAACGGGAAGGAGGTTCTTCTCAGCAGACTCAAGTGTTCCTATGATTTTTTTATTTACAGGATTCTCGATCCCATCAAACCCCCGGACGTTATCGTAAAAGACCCTCTCATCCAGTATGCCATTTTCATCTCCCTGGATGAGCTTCAACAATTCAGCCACAGAAACTACACCAAGAATGGCTTGGTCTACTCCATCCATCCTAGGCAGATTAACGTGCTTTTCTAGCTGCACCTCGACTTCATTAGCCTTGTTTTTTCTACTCCAGGCTTCATGAATATCATTGGCCCCCAGGACTTCCGCAGCCACCTCCCCAACGAAGCCGAGCGACTCCACGCTTGACTTTACTTCTTCGATACTTCCTACCACCACACTATCTTCCACTGAGATTTTTGGAGCAGCGGTGCAAAAATGAATATTGACAGAAGGAGACCCTTTCAGCTTTCCTGCATACTCTGAAAAAAGAAACGAGAATGCATCAACCAGCTGCCTCGTTTTCCGATACGAATGAAATCCTTCTCCTTTCAAAAAATCTCTCACTGATTTACCGAATCCAAGGATGCCAGTGGCGGATATCTTCTGCGAGTATTTAGCCTGTATGAAATAAAGTGCAACGCTGACCTGGGAAGCCTGGTCGCACACATCGACTACATCATCAGAATCCCAAACCATTCTCCCATTAATTTCCATCACAATAACATCTACTCCAGTGACCCCCGGATCCAAAAGAAGGTCTGTGAGCGGCGACTGTGAACTGATCTCACTTGGGATTATCAAAGATGAAGTAAACAATTCAAAGGCATCCGATTGCCTAATTTCTTCCAACTCCTCTGCTTTGCAGAAGTTCTTAAACAATCCCTGAACAAGAGGGTTCAACTTAATCCTCCTAATTAGCGTGACTGCCGATTAGAGCTGTATGAAATCAAGGCGACGGCGCGAGCGCCGTCGCGGCGACCAGCGGCCTCCGCTCGGGCTGCGGGCTGACGCCCGGTCCCGAGCGCACGGCCACACGGCCGCACGCCAAAGACACCTCTCGGACAGGTCCAAGACTGAGCGGGGAGCAGAACTGTCCGAGAACACCATGGTGACCCAGGCCACTGGGATCTGTCAGAGGATTAGGTCCCAACGCTCGTTGTCAGCATCCGTGAGCAGACCGTGGGCGAGCACAGGCAGTACCAGGGGGCTCACGCCCCCATGGACCCCCCGAGCCCACGCGGAACCTGGCGCGACACAGGTCGTGCGGATGCGCCAGCCAACCGCGCCAGAACCCGCGCGGGACCAAACTCATGGTTGCTGCCTCCTGGGGTACCGGCGCGGCTTTCTCTGCCCGATCACGCCCACCCTGAGCCCACCCCCGCGATGCACATTCAGTGCACATAGCTCCGGGAGGGCCCCGGAAGCGCTGGGAAGTCCCCCGGAACGTCAGCCCAGGTCACAAAGCCATTCGTCGCTTTGTCGACAGGTCGTCAGGGTCCCCCGGTGCAACGGGGCTTCGTGGGTTCAAATCCCACACCCTCCGCCGAACCTCCAAGGGCAGAGGCCCACTGGGGAAGCAGAGAAGGCCGGTGAGCCAGGTCCATCGCACATGGACCGGCTCATCGGCCTTCATCGTTCCCGAGATCGGTTGCCTGCGCCTTCCGCCAGACGTCGTCCATCACGCCCACGAGCTCATCCAACCGGCCCGGGAACAGACGATCGGCAGGCCGCTTCGCACAGGTCAGCGCCGCGTTGTGCGGCGGGTGCGGTATCCGGCTCGTTGCTGCCTGCGGACTCGGGGAGAGCTGGCGGCGCGGGCCTGCGGGTGCACCGTTGGGGATCGGCCGCGTGGAAGGCCTCGATGGCCCGTGCTCGTGGACCATCGACTTTCGTCGGTGACAGGCCGTTCCCCGGTGCCCGAGAGCCCTACTATCGCCACCCCCGGTTTCATCAGTCAGGTGGATCCGCCCGCGGTGCTCCCCTCACTAGATTGCCACTCGAACGCCAGCCGATAAGCGCTTCCGGCCGTCGAGTACGAGACCGGTGGCCGAACGATCGAGGAAAGCGCAGTGGGAAGAGCGAACATATTGACGGGAGCGGGAGCCGCCGTGGTCACGACCGGCCTCGCGCTCTCCCTGACCGGAGCGCTACCGTCGGATTCCTTCGCCGACGACCGACAAGAGCCCACCGAGGACCGGGCGTTGGCCGCCTTCCACGACCAGAACGTGGACTGGCAAGAGTGCGAGGACTTCTTCCTCACCGGTCTCGACTGCGCGACGGTGGAGGTGCCACTCGACTACGACGCCCCCGAGGGCGAACGGATCCACGTGGGGTTGAGCCGCCGGTCCGCCCAGGTCGACGAAGGGGAACGACAGGGCGTCCTGTTCACCAACCCGGGCGGACCCGGTGCGACCGGACGTTTGACCGCGGACGAGATCGGCTCCACCCCACTCGGAGAGGTCTACGACGTCATCGGCATGGACCCGCGAGGCCTGGGCGCCTCGACCTGGCTCGACTGTGAGATCGACCCTCCCCTCCTGGACACGCACCCCACCGACGAGGAGCTCGAACAGCACTTCGACGACCAGCGCGAGTACGCCAAGGCGTGCGACGAGGCCGATGGCGACCTGCGACCCCACTTCACCACCGCCAACACCGCCCGCGACATGGACGTCGTCCGCGCGGTGTTGGGGGAGGAACAGATCGACTACCTCGGCGCCTCCTACGGCACCTACCTGGGCGCGGTCTACGGAACCCTCTTCCCCGAGCGACTCGACCGGGCCGTGCTCGACTCGGCCGTCGACCCCGACGGGGTCTGGCGCGAGAACTTCCTGTCCCAGTCCCAGGCCGCGACCGACAACGTCGAGCGCTACACGGACTGGCTGGCCGAGCGTGACGACGAGTTCGGCTTCGGGACCACACGAGAAGAAGTCTCGCGCTCGTTCGAACAGACCTCCGAGCGACTCCGGGAGGAGCCCCGGGAAGCCGAGAGCGGGATGGTCTACGACGAGGACTACTTCCGCAGCCTGGTGAGCATCTCGGCCGACGACCAAGGGGCCTGGGACGAGTCGGCCTTGTTGTTCAAGGCCCTGGTCGAGGAGACCCCCCTTCCGGAGGCTCCCGAGACCCCGGGGGAACCCGACATGCCGATGCCGCCGGAGGACCCGGAGGAGGCCGAGGAACAGCTGGGACGGCTGGAGGGTCCCCCGCACCTGGTCTGGTCGCTCCTCTGCGAGGCCGAATGGCCCACGGATCCCGATCAGTACCGGGCCGACGTACGCGAGCTCCGGGACTCAAACGACTTCGGTCAGGCGGCGTCGCAGGCCGGACCACCGGTGTGCCTGTTCTCCGAGAACCAGCCGACCGAGCCCACCGTCGACCTGACCCGTGAGTGGGAGACCCCGGCGCTCGTCATCGCCGGCGAGTTCGACTCCAGGACCCCGTACCAGGGCGCGGCCAACATGGCCGATCGGCTCGACAGCCCGCTGGTGAGCGTCGTCGACAACGGTGGCCACGTCTACTACGGCTCCTCCCTCACAGACAACGAAGGGGACCAGATGTACCCGTGTGTCGCCGAGGCGGTGGAGGCCTACCTCATCGACGGTCAGGAGCTGCAGGACATCGACTGTCATGACCGTCCCCGACCGGGCGAGGACGCCCCCTAGTCGTTCGGCCAGGCGTTGAGGCAGGCATCGATCCCGGCCTCAGAACGCAAATCGTGAACCTTGGATGTCGATCGGCTGTGCCGGACACCGGGCCCGTCCCTCTTCCAGACGGGGAAGGAAGAGGGACGGGCCCAGCGTGTGTCCCAGTGGAGCCCCGCGCAGAGGGGCGCGGGGTCTCTAACCGCTGCCGGGTTCGGTTAAGCCCCATTCGCGCTTGAACCGCTCGCCTTGTTGTCGCCAGGCCCGTTCCTCTTCGGCGGTGAGGGGTGC
>NZ_JBSHCT010000047.1:0-16872 GCF_053615935.1 Nocardiopsis sp. NPDC055879 | reverse complement strand
AACGTGGGCAATCGGTCGGACTTCAGGGCTTCACAGAACCTGCTCGAGGATCGAACACCCACACGATCGGCCATCTCCCGATACGACGGGCTCCCTGCCCAGCGGCGATACCTGCGCATCGTACTCACGAACTCAGAGGCTGTCCTCGCCCTGAGGGGGTCCGGTTTGAGTGTGTCTCCGGGGAGATCCTCGGGGACTTCGGGAAGGAATCGAGTCGGCACGAAGCGCCTTTCGCCGGCAGACCAGATATGCGTCTTGAGATCCGGGCTGACCGGCCCCTGCGCGAGCATGACCGGGACCTCTCCCCAGAGGTTGCCTTCGGCGTCCATGCGGATGTTGCGCGCCTCGGCATCAGGCTGGGCGATATACCTGGGTCCGTTCTCGAACGAAGTTTGGCAATCCATCAGTTCGCCTCCCGGTGGGAGATTCGGGTCGCCATGTCGGAGACGGCGCCGAGGACCACAGCGGAGAGCAGGAGGGCCGTCGCCAGGTCGTGGCCCTGTCGGTACAGAGCCAGCGCGCATCCGAGCACGATGATCACGACCAGGATCCGTCCAGTCAGGGAATCTAGGGTGAGGTATGCGGTCACGAGTGACCTTTCATGAGAGGGATTCATATTCGGCTGGATGATCACGCCGTTCATTTATGGGCAGACCGCGACAAGGCTTTGGAGACGACGCGGACCGGCGAAGACGTGACTGCGGTGCCGATGCTGGGAAATTACCTCATCCTGACCTGGTTGCGCACTGGAACGCTGAGGATATGTCCACCTCTGGGCGTGATGGTGAGTAAGTTACACCGAGACCATAAGAGCATGATTTGACCCGGATGGTGTTTCGTACCGTTCGGCAGTGTTCGATAACGTTCGATACAGAGAAGGTCGCGTTCGGTGGATTTTGAAATCTGCACGATGGGTAGAAGTGCCTGCGGCCGTGGATTTTTTCTTCCGAAAGTTTACGGTCAGGCAGATACCCGAGATAGGGCATGATGCCAACAGGGTGAGGGTGACGGCTGGATGACGGTCGCGCGGGACTGGAGACCTCGAGCGACCGGTGACGGACCCTCCACACGAGGGCTGCCTCCCCAAAGGGAAGGTGGCCCTCGTCATTTCACTAGATCACAGCCACCGAGCACAATCGTGTCCTGCGCCGTCCTTGGAACCTTAGAGATAGTGAGAAGGGGATTCGGGTGCACTGCATGAGACCCAGGTCGGTCTACTCGGGAGGGCCATCAAGGTCGATACCCAAGAGTTCAGCGATCTCGTAAGCGCCCTCAGGGCCAACCTCACGAAGAAGCTCTGCCAACCACACTCGGTCATCCAGGTTCAGTGGAGCGTCATCATCCATAAGGTCGGTCTACCCACCTAAGGTCAGCAGGCTGGGTTATCCACAGGTGGCTTCACCAGCGATCTCATCAACCGAGGACTCTCTCGTGCCGGATGTCTTGTTCCGGGTGTGAAGGAGACCCTGACGTGTCCTCAGGGGTTGGTATGAATTGACTACGTCACCCCCTCGTGAGGATCGGAGCCCCCGGGTTGCTTAAGGATTGGCTGAGCGCAGCGATCGCCGAGTACGGCCAAGAGTGCATGAACAAGCTGAAGGATGGCGTTGGCCAACCCGAAGCAGCGATCCGCGGTCCCGTGGAGGGACTCCTGATCAAGGCCGGGTCGGCCTCCGGTCTGGAGGTCGTTGTCCACGATGAAGCACACTTGCAGGGCGCAGGCGCCCGCCCGGACTTCGCCGTGCGTGTGGCTGGCGCGATCACCGGCCTTGTTGAGCTGAAAAGGCCCAAGGAGAACTTGGACCCGGCCAAGTTCAAGGGACACAATAAGCGGCAGTGGGAGCGGCTCAAAGACCAGCCGAACCTGCTCTACACCAACGGCACAGCATGGCGCCTGTACCGGTACGGCGAACTACAAAGCAGCGTCGAGTTCAGCGGTGACCTGTACTCCTCCGGGGAGGACCTCAGTATCCAGGACGCATCGGTGGAGAACCTCTTCCGTGCCTTCCTCAAGTGGTCCCCGCCGCCGATCACCACGGTCGACCAACTGGTCAGACAGGTGGCCCCGCAGTGCCGTCTGCTGCGCGACTCAGTCCTGGAACAGCTCGCTGAGGAAGCTAAGAAGCGCAAGGCCGGGGCAGACGAGTACGACCTGCCGTTCAGCATGTTGGCCCAGAGCTGGCGCGATCTGCTGTTCCCCACCGCCGACGACGAGGTGTTCGCTGACGGGTACGCCCAGACCATCACCTTCGCTCTCCTGCTGGCCCGTACCGAAGGCATCGACGTTGCTGGCCTGGAGACATGGAAGATCGCCCACCAGCTCGGTGCGGGCAAGCCGCACGCCCTGATGTCCCAGGCTCTCAAGTTGTTGGCCAGCAGCGCGGTCTCCTCCTTTACCGTCACCATCGACCTGCTGCGAAGGATCATCGGTGCGGTGCAGTGGGATCCGATCTGGGCACAGCGTGAAGACGCCTACCTGCACCTGTACGAGTCGTTCCTGTCGGTGTACGACCCTGATCTGCGCAAGGAATCGGGGGTCTACTACACCCCGGTCGAGGTCGTGCGGAACATGGTGCGGCTGACCGATGACATCCTCACCACCCGGTTGGGCGCGGAGCAGGGATACCTGTCGCCGTCGGTGACCACGATCGACCCGGCGATGGGCACGGGTGCTTACCTGCACGCCATCATCGATCACGCGGCGAAGAAGGCCGAGGAGCTCGAAGGCACTGGGTATGTGGGGCCGGCGATCAGTGACCTGGCCGAGCGGCTCATCGGCTTCGAGCTGAAGATGGGTTCCTACACCGTGGCGGAGATGCGCGCGGTGGACATTCTCAAGCAGTACAAGGCTTCTCTGCCCAAGGGCGGGGTTCGGCTGCACGTGACGGACACGCTGGCCAACCCGTTCGCCCCTGAGGCGTCAGTTATTCCAGATCTGGTGGCCCTCGCCAAGTCACACAAGGCCGCAAACAAGATCAAGGCCAACACCCCGGTGACCGTGGTGATCGGCAACCCGCCCTACCGAGAGCGTGCTCAAGGCCAAGGTGGTTGGGTCGAGGCCGGAGCGAAGAACGTCGAGGGCATCACGCCGTTGGATCGGTTCCGCAAGGACGGCAACGGGCGTCTGGAGAATAAGCTCAAGAACCTCTACGTCTACTTTTGGGCCTGGGCCACGTGGAAGGTGTTCGACGCCCACCCCCAAGACCAGCACGGGGTGGTCAGTTTCATCACCACCTCGGGCTATCTCAAGGGGCCCGGGTTCAAGGGGATGCGCCGCTACCTGCGCGAAACCTGCTCGGAGGGGTGGATCATCAATGTCAGCCCCGAGGGTATGCGGCCGGATATCCCTACTCGGGTGTTCCGTGGTGTGCAGCAGCCCTTGGCGATCGCGATCTTCGTCCGTAAGAAAGACGCCGTTTCCCAGACTCCGGCCAAGATTCACTACACAAAGGTAACCGGTAAGCAGGAAGAGAAGTACGCCCAACTCGATGCCCTGACACTGAATAGCGATAGCTGGCAACTGGTTCGGTCCGGGTGGGAAGACCCCTTCGTGCCCTCTGCGGAGTCAGCGTGGGATGACTACCCGGCGCTGGAGGATCTCTTCTGCTGGTTCAGCCCTGGATTTACACCTAACCGCAACTGGGTGACAGCCCCATCTTCCAAGATTCTGCAAGAGCGCTGGAACGCACTGATCCATGAGCCGAATGAAAACCAGCAGGCAGTTCTATTCAAGGAAACTCGAGACAGAACAACTACAAGCATAAAGGAACCTCTTCCAGGGTTTCCTAAACAAGAAAAATCGATACGCACTGGAAAGGATGAATGCCCAAACCTGACAAGAGTGTCTTACAGGTCCTTTGACCGCCAGTGGATCATCCCAGACAGTCGAGTAATTGATTTTCCCAGACGGGGTCTATGGGCAGCTGCGAATCTCAATGGCCAGCTCTTCATCAATGAGCAGCATAGGCGCGCCATCGATAGTGGGCCGGCGATCGCTTTCGCTGCGCTACTCCCCAACGTCGACCACTTCAAAGGCAGCGAAGGCGGGAGAGTTTTCCCAATGTTGCACCCCGATGGTTCTCCCAACGTCGCTCCTGAGCTGCTCACACAGTTGGAAACTTCCCTCGGGTTCACCGTGGAAGCCCAGGATCTCGTTGCTTATATTGCTGGGATTACAGCTCATCCGGCGTTCACAGAAGAGTTCATAGAGGAGCTCGACGCTCCGGGCGTGCGGGTTCCCCTGAGCGCCGAACCCAACCTGTGGGCCATGGCTTGCGAACTTGGACGACAGGTGGTGTGGGCCGCCACCTACGGGGAAGCCTTCGCTGATCCAGCGGAAGGGCGTCCTCAGGGAAAGATCGGCTTCGCCCCCGCAGACCTGCGACGTCCCAAGAACCTGACCCCAATTGGCACCGAGCTACCCGCCAAGATCACCTACATTCCCGCTGATGACGGCGAGGGACAGATCCGAGTAGGCGAAGGACTGTTCGGCCCAGTAACCGAGCGCATGTGGAACTACGACGTCGGCGGCATGAACGTGATTAACAAGTGGTTCTCCTACCGCAAGGACAACCCTGGTGGGAAGAAAACCAGCCCGCTCGACGACATCCATGTGGACACCTGGCCCATGGAGTGGATTACCGAGTTCAACGAGCTCCTCACCGCACTCCGCCGCGTTACTGACATAGAGAAATCCCAGAGTGAACTCCTGGACAAAGCGCTCTCTGGCCCGATGCTCACCCTCGAGACGCTGCGATCCAAGGGAGTTAAATTTCCGGAATTTGACAAGGACCGGAAACCTCGCTTCGACCTAAACACCACAGCCACTCAAAATTCCATGTTCTGAGCGTTTAACTAACTTATGAAATTCATCCAGAGAAGAGGAACCCGTGTCGAGCCCTGAAATTACACAACTTGCAGCTCAACTAGCAGAAGTTCTTGCTCGAAATGCGGCCAGCGCCGTAGCTAGCAAAGTTAGCGCCATCCGCGCCCGCAAACTCGACCAAGCAACAATGAACGAGCTCATCGAGCTTGTGAATGACTTGATTACGGACAAAAATGAGCTCAGTGGCATAGCCACGGCCTTCGAACAGGAGCTTGTCACCCAGCGGATTTCCGACGCGGATATAAAATATATAACCACAAAGCTACTACCGACACTAGAGCAGGTTCTTGACCTTTCAGGAAATGACGACAAGGGCCGTGAGGCCCTTGACGCCATCAAGAGCCTACTGACACCAGAAATACTGACTATCCTGCAACTGATTGGATTCAATTTCAGGAAAGCGATTGGCGAACCCTTGACTATATTGGTGGAGCGTTTGATCCTTTCTCAAATACCAAGCCCTGATCAATCTGCTGACCTTCAGATCCTACAGCTTCGTCAGCAGGCTGCATACTTTGAGGCAATTAAAGATCCTGAAGTCCGGGAGTTGCTTCGAGGAGAAGATTAATACATAAGCGATTCTCTAAAAACAATCCATGTCAGAATATCCGGTCGCACAGAGCTGATCGGTGTCCAAGGCCTCAGCTTTTTGTTTAACCTGTCTGGTTCTTGTGCTCTGTCAACGTCACAGCCCGTTTGACGGTCTTTCCGACCCCGTGCCGAAGCGCCCGTTGACGGTTCTTCGCCCCGGACGGGCGACCAGGGCCGGGCCGGGAGAGTTTTGGCGCACTGGCCGGGCAGACGACCCTCGCCCGGAGGTGGCGAACCCCCCCGTGATACTCGGGCCGGGGTGAGCCTGCCCGGCCTGGCCGCCCGCTCCCAAGGGCGGCGCAGGTCCTCAACGAGCGGGCGGGCCAGCCGCAGCTGGGTGTGAGCGGCGATCACCAGCCACGTCCACCGATCGGCCGCCTCGGGCGAGCGGACCCTCGGGCAGGTCCAGCCCAGGGTCTGCTTGAACAGGCGGAAGGTGTGCTCTAGGTCGAACCGGCGCAGGAACGCCTGCCAGAGCCGATCCACGTGCTCGGCATCTGCCTCGGTGGCCGAGGACCACAGCCACACCGGTTTGGGGTCGCCATCGCCAGGCAGACGTTCGACCTGCAGGAGCACGAGGGTGCGCTCCACAATCGGGAGCGCACCCTCGTGGTCCAGCCAGGGGCCCCGATGGGACAGGCGGGGGTGCATCCGGTCCCACGCCTGGTCCCGGGCCCTCCCGTAGTGAGTGGTGTCAGTGGCGGTGGCCTGATCGGGGGCGTGCCAGCTGTCGGGTTTGGCCAGGGTGAAGGTACGGACCCTCACAACTCGGTGGCTCTCCGGCCGTTGATCAGCGGTATCCCGGTCGTCCGGGCGTGGCACGTCCTCGAGCCGGCGAGAACTACGACTACAAATCCCTACCAGCCCCGACTGACAACCCTGCATCACCCCGCGCCTCGCCCGTCGCGGCATCGAAAACAACCACCGGCCGGGATGACACCGCTGACAGAATGAGGCCATGTTCGACAGCTCAACGCCGGGTCGCGGTTTCGAAGACTACATCCGCTATGTGTATCAAGCCATCCTCAACTGCGAAAGTCAGGACATCGCGGTTCTCAGGGGAGCACGCGTCCCTAACGCTCGTGGCGATGCGTTCTTCGAAATTGACGTGTACTACGAGTTCGACTTGGCTGGTGTGCGGCATCGAGTCGCGATGGAGTGCAAAGACACGCGCCGCCCCGTCGAGCGCAACGATGTGCTCGCTTTCTGCCAGAAGCTCCAGGAGATGCCGAGCACGATCGGCATCTTCATCTCCAGAAACGGATTTCAGTCGGGCGCAGAGAGGTTTCTAGAGGAGAAGGGCATCCTTCACTTCGACTCCACGACAGCACCTTCGATGAGGGATGCGGTCGCCACGATTCTCACTGCCGCGGCCTTGCCATCCGAGGCGAGCATCGGCCAGCCGTTCTGGGGACTCATGGAAGAGCAGGACGGCGAGGGCACCGGCTCGTGGCTCAAGTTGCCTCCTGGAGGCATGGGCAAGAACAGCCCCGCTCTGTTCCCGCTGTTCTTCTCGAAGCCTGATGCGTCGCTGTTCCAACGCCTTTCACGTCCGTACTCGGAACAGACCTGCATCCGAGGTATCCCGCAGACCACGCTGAGATCGCTCCTGCTGATATCGCACCGCCTGATGCCAACTCAGTTCGCCATCATGCGAACACTTGAAAAGCGAGGCCGGATGCTGTTCGAGGCGCAGGAGGCGTCGCCGCTCGAACTCGCAGAGCAGTACCTGCCGGAAGGAGCAGCGCGATTCACACCTGCGCCAGAGTAGGTCACTCGTTATGCCGCTTTCGGATCGATGAAGCGCCTTACGAGTTGGTGCGTGATAGCGGGTGAGACATGGTGGTCCCGTCCGTGGTGCTTGTCAGATGTTCGCGGTGCGGTCGGAGACCAGCCCGGCGATGGCGCGGTAGGTCGCCGGGAGGTTCTCCCGTCGATGGGTCCAGCGCATCAGTTGCTTCCAGCGCTTGTGGTCGGCCAAGGCGTTCTCGACGGTGATCCGATCTGAGGAATGCGCGTGGCGGTGGCGCTTCCACCGCTCGTGGAACTCGGGCAGAGCACTCTTGTTCGGCTTGCGCGGCGGGGTGAGGGCCTGATGCGGGTGGTCGCGCCGCAGACCGAGATACCCGTCGTCCAGTAACACCTTCACCAGCGGAAAATGTCTGAAGCAGGCGTCGATGCCCTCGGTACGGGCCGCGGTGGCATCGTGCATCCGCCCGGGGCGCGTCGCGTCGGTCCACAACGTGCGCCCCTGGTGGTCGGCCACGACGGTGGTCTTCATGGTGTTCTGTTTCTTCTTGCCCGAGACGAACGCCCGCCGACCGCCCCGGCCCGCGCGGGGCCGCCTGACCTGGACCTCGGTGGCGTCCAACCGCAGTTCGATGCCTTCGGCCTGAGCGTAGGCGAACACATCCTCCACAGTGCGCAGACGCACCCCCGGACGATTCGGGACCGCGCACCCGCGCTCGGCCAACAGGGTCCGGATCTGACCAACAGCACGGGTGATGGTGGAACGGTTCACCCCAAACAGCAGCCCCAGGACCGTGTGCGGCAGGTCGTGACGCAGGTGGATCAGGGTGACCACCAGTCGGTCGACGAAGACCAGGCGGTGCCGGGCACCGGCTCCGGCAGCCCGTTTCCGCTCTGCGCCTCGGGCCCGGTTCCGGTGGTCCTCGACTGCCGTTTCCCAGGGGTGGGCCAGCTCCTCGACGAGCGCGGCCAGGTGATGTTGGGAGATACCGGTGAGCTAGGGGTGGTCCAGGACCACACGATTGACCTTGATCGTCACGACCAGAGCATGCCACGGCTCTGCAGTGAAACCTCACCCGCTATCCCGCACCAACTCGTAAGGATCTCGATCCGCGCGAAGCCCACATTATCCAGTCGCTCCGCCGCCGAAACAAGGACCTGCCTGATCAGGAGATTCCGTAGCCACGCAGAGCCGGGTCTTACCGCCGTCGGGGGCGCGTGGGACCGTTGAGCCCGAACAGGGCAAGGCAATGAGCCAACCGAAGCGTTACCGCTGCGCTTGACTGTCTCGGTTGACGATCCCGGCACACGCCGCAGTCTCCAGCAACCCCAGTACGAAACACCTCGATAAGCTCGACGAGTTCATCGCCAGGTTCGAGTGCTAGGGAGCAGGCTATGACCTCAGAAGAAGGCGCCCTGCTCGTGGCGATCATCAGCGCGAGTATCGCCCTGCTGTCGATGGGCGGAGCTGGGTGGGCAGCATGGGCCGCCCATCGCTCTGCCGAAGAAGCCAAGGCAGCGAACAGTCTGGAAAACGCACGACGCCACGACGAACTTCATCCCGCAATGCCGGAGAAGCTGGAGGCGTTCCCCAGGGAATCCAGAATCCAGGACAAGGTCGAAGTGTTCGTCACCCTGCAGCTGCCCAGGACGTACTGGGTACAGGCCGCAGTCTTGGGTATCAACAGCGAGCGCACGATCATCAACGAGACTCTGAGCGCAGGGACCTCCCGGGACCTACACCTCGCGACGCTCGGCACCGGAATCGCTCTGGGCGTCGAGGCGATCAAGCTCCGGATCTGGCCACCCGCTGGCACCAACACGTGGACGTGTCCGTGTGGGCGGCCAGCGACTCCGGAGGAGGAGCCTAGCGGACACTGGTCGATGACTCTGCCAATTACCTACCAGCCGCCGCCAGCAGGTCCGTTCATGTTCCAGATGTAGCTCACCGGAGGAGGAACTACTGGAGAGCCAGGTCGATCAGGACGCAGAGGAAGCCGATTCCGTGCATGGTGGTGCGGCTGTGGGTTGACCGGCATGAGCAACTGGGCCAGCCGATTCGGGACATGTATCGAGCACCTGAGGCGCACACAGCCAGTGTTCCAACGGCACCCACACCGCTTGTACACCGAACTCGATCCAGACACGACGAACATCCCTGAAACCAGTGTCCACCCACAACTGAAGCAGAAGCCATGCCCAGCTCAGACCTGGGATGAACGCCCTTCAAGCTCACTCACTTCTTCCGAGTGATGGGAGATGACCCCAGCACACACCGCAATCTCCAGCAGCCTCGGCACGAGACAGGAATGCCCTCAGGCGACCTCCCCCGTATCCACGGTGGCGTTTAGACGTGGGTACACCGATAGACACAGAACAGCTCAACATACAGATCAGGGCTGCTTCCAACGACGGTGGGAGTCTCAGTGAACAACAAGGAGTCAAACTCGAAGCACCCTGGAGCCCAACCCGGTGGCGAGTCCGAGAATCAAAGGGGCTCGTGTTAAACTGGGCAGACAGAAGTAGTAACCCTTCTCGTCAAGGACCTGGCTGCCGCCCACCAGGAGATCGTGACAGTCAGCTCCACAGACACGGTCCGTAAGGCAGCCACCCTCATGTCGGCCCGGAACTTCTCACAGTTGGCGGTGGTGTCCGCGAACGGGATCTGTGAGAAGGCCGTCAGCTGGGAGTCGATCGGCAAAGCACGGCTATCGGGTTCCGATCCCCAGACGGTGGCTGAGGTGGCGACCGAAGTCCCCAGCGTCGCGCTGGAAGCGCCTCTCCTTGAGCAAATCCCCACTATCTTCAGGCACGGCTTCATCCTTGTGCACAGCGGCAGCAGGAAAGCCCTGAAGAGCATCATCACCACCTCTGACCTCACTCTACGGTTCGGTGACATCGCCAGGCCCTTCCTCCTGACAGAGGAGGCCGAGCGACTGCTCCGGCGATGTGTGGATAAGACGTTTGACTTGGAGACCATCGCCAAAGCGGTTCCCAAGCAGAAATCTCAACGTGTGCGATCGGCTTCTGATCTGACTCTGGGCAACTACGGTTACTTGCTCGATATGGGTGAAGCTTGGGAGAAGCTGGGCTGGGACGTCGACCGCGAAACCTTCCTCGAACTACTCGAAGAGATGAGAGAAATGCGGAACGACATCATGCATTTCAGGCGAGGCCCCTTGAAAAAGGAGGAGATAGGAAAGTTGGAAAATTTCGTCGAACTTATGAGAAAACTAGCTCGCTGACCCCTTTCTATGTTGGTCACAGTCATGTACCGACCGCACGGAACCATCCCCTGGTTGCAGGAAGCCCCTGCCCACTCTGCCGTTGTGACGTTTTGCCCTGGGCTTGGCCGTCTGCACTATCAGCACCCACGGCAAGAGGACCGGCTCTCGGTGGTCACGCCTGGACTCGGCACAGCGGCCCCTGAGAGCAGCGCCTTACAGTCCAGAGCAGCTTCGTAGCGAAAAGCTGCGTCTCGCTTTCCATCTGGTTGGATTCGCCCTGATAGCACCCGCTCACCGATCGCACGCGCCCGCTTACAGGAGTCCACCGTGACGATTGCCCAACGCATCCTCGAGTTCCTGAGCACGAGCGGACAAAGATCGGATGACGACGAACTCGCTCGACAACTCGATGTGTCCTCGCGCCAGAGCATCAACCAGGTATGCCGCAAACTCGCGGACGAAGGGCACCTGCACCGCTATCCCGGCCCTGACGGCAAGATCGTCAATGCCATCGGCGGCACACACCCCACCGAATCATCCATACCGCCCGGTGCTTCGACTGAACAGCAACTGGCCGAACGCATCATCCTGGACGAGGCTGGCACACTGCTCGGAACCCGGCTGGACCCCCGCGAGATCCTCACACCCACCGGGGCTCGGGTGGAAGTTGACGGAGCCGACCAGGACCTCACCGTGCTCGTGGAGGCATGGGCGCACCAGGGACCCGTCAAGTCCGCACAGCGCCACAAGGTCCTGTCCGACGCGCTGAAGCTCGTATGGATCTCCTCCACGCTCTCCCCCAGGCCGCGCATGGTGCTCTGCTTGTCCGACCAGGAGGCGGCCCGGCCCTTTCTCGGCGAACGCTCATGGGCGGCAGCCGCTCTGCTCGACCTAGGAGTCGAAGTGCTCGTCATCCACCTACCCGATCACGTGCGCGCTCGCCTGCGCCAAGCCCAGCACCGCCAGCACAGATAGGCCACTACATCAGATCTAAGCGGATTCCCCTCTGGTGGGGCAGGGCCCTACCGCTCGCATGCAGGCGGAAGGTAACCATCAGTCCGCACGTCGCACGGCACAACACCACTTCCTGTCTGATCCGAAAGGCTCAGGAGGTCTCCAGGTCGCTAGTGGTGCGCACCCCTGGCCTGCGCAGCGCAGCTAGGGACACATACCGCTGACCCATCGTCCAGGCCCAGGGGCGACCGGAGGCGACCACCGTGTCGTTGGCCAACGGCGCCTCCAATACCACGGTCTCGGGATCCTGCGGCCCTGAGAGCAGGAACACCATGTACTCCTGCCGCTCCTCACGGACCCCGCTCTCCAACGAAGAGCGAATCAGGTCTGCGATACGGGCGTCGCGCTCACCGTTGACCTCCCGCCGCAGCGCCTCCTCGTGGGTGAAAAGCACGTGGTCCTCCCGGGTAAAGATGTGGGCCAGGTGGGGTTGGATGGCCTGCTGGGCGTAGAAGCCCATGTGGGTCAGCCCTTCCCGGAAGGATCGACCGGGCTGACAGATGTAGGCGAAGGATTCTAGGTACTCGGGGTAAGCCTGGCTGGCGGCCACAACCACCACCTCATCAGAGGTGAGCAGACCGTCATTGTCGAACAGCGCCCGCAGCTCGCGCAGCAGAAACCGGTCGCGTTCGGAGGGTGCCAGGAAGGCGTCGTCCAGCACGGCGGTGATGGCGTCGTCCAGGGCGGCGAAGTTGAACCACACCACGCGCCGGTCCTGCACAACATCCACAGCGACGGGCCGTTCGGGGTCTGGGGTGAGCACGAACAGATACCGTCCCGGCCCTTCTTCCAGGTTCGCCAAGTGGCCACGAAGCTGCTGTGTGTCGGCTGTGCCGCGGACAGTCTTGACCTCGAACAGATAGGTGAAGCCCGCGGAGATTCGTGCGTCGGGAACCGAGCCCTTGCCGGCCTTGGGCTGATTGGTGAAGGTGACCGTCTCCAGAGTGGCCTCCCCCGAGGCCTTGGCCAGGATCTCCTCGACCAGGGACAGACCGATCCGTTCGAAGACCGCCAGCATCGACGAGGTGACCCGGTTCTCGCCTTGCCGGTAGGTAGAGAACAACGGTGTGGACGACACTGCACCAGCCTCCAGCACGCATGGGTTGACCTACTGTCCGAACAGCAGTCCAAGATAGCCCACGGCATTCAAGGACCTTGCGAGATCCCATCGGACAACAACCCAGCGATGTGTGCTCCGTTTGTGCTCCGCAGTTTTGGACCGGGACGCCATCAGGCGGTACCCCTTGACACGAAACGACAGCGATGTTCGGATGGATTGGGACGAAACGGCACCCCTTCTAATCCGACGGTCGCAGGTTCGAATCCTGCCGGGTGCGCCACAAAACCCCAGTTCAGACGGGGTGCAACGGCCTCGCCCTCATCGTCCTCTCGCGCTGATGGGGCCGAGGTGGGGCCGGCCCTCGACGCACCCGTCGTGCAGTTCCTCGCCGATGGGCTCTGCCCGAATCGCGCAGCACCAGCCACGCCGTGCGCTCCGCCGCTTCCCGCGCCACCTGCGGCAACACCGTGGAATAGGTGTCCGCCGTCAGCACGATGCTCGCGTGCCCCAGCATCGCTTGGACCACTTTCAGCTCCACCCCGGCCGCCAACGCCAACGTCGCCGCTCCATGGCGCAGGTCGTGCAACCGCACCGGCGGCAACCCGCTGGAGGTGTTCAGCTTCCGAAACAGGCGTGACAACCGTTCAGGCGCCAGCGCGCCGCCCCGCAGGGCGGTGAAGACGAACCCTCGCGAATCCCACACCCGCCCCTGACTCTGCGCCTCCTGCTGCTGGTGCCACTGGTGGCGGCGCAACACCCCCAACGTGGTGTGGTCCACCGACAGCATCCGCCGACTCGCCGCGCTCTTGGGAGCCAGCTCCACCAACCTGCCCTGATGGGACTGCAGCTGGCGCTCCACCCGCACCGTCCCCCGCACCAGATCGATGTCGGGCCAGCGCAACCCCACGATCTCGCCCCGGCGCAGCCCCGTCATCACCGCCAGGTGAAACAACCCGTACAACCGGTCCTGGGAGACGTGGTCCAAGAACGCGCGGGTCTGCTCCACCGTCCACACCGCCACCACCGGCCGCACCCCACCATTGCGCCAGTCCGCGACGGCCTGCTCGGTCCACACCATGGGCCGCGCAGCACGGCCGCCCTCCAACCACAGCCCCTTGGCCGGGTTCGAGACCAACAACCCCTGGTGTACCGCGGTGTTCAACGCCGCCCGCAACGTGGCTCGCACCCGCTGCACCGTCGCCGCCGACAACAACGCCCCCGTAGGCGACCTGTGGCGGGAAATGGAGTCGAAGGCCTGAGCCACCACGGCGGGAGCCAGCTCCTCCAAGACCAGAGCGCCCAGGTGGGGTTGGAGGTGGCGGTGGATGTGCTCGGCGTAACTCGTCCGGGTCAACGGCCGCAGCCCGGTACGGGTGGCCAACCAGTGTTCCAGCCACGCCCCCACCGTCAACACCGCCGGATCGGCATCGCCGCCCTCGAGCTCGCGCACCCGGCGCAAACCCTCACGGGCCGCGTCCCGGGACACGAACCCACCCCGACGCACCCGGCGCCGACCACCCGGGAGATGGTCCAGCTCCAGCGCGAAGTACCAACTCCCGTGCCCCCGCCGAGACAACCCGGGGCACCGGCCCTCCCGAGCCTTCACACCCCTCACACCACGGCACCCGCACCGCTTGTACACCCAACCCGATCCAGACATGATCAACGCCCCTGAAACCAGTGTCACCCCAAAGCGGGAGCGGGTGTAGCGTGCTCCGGCTCCGGACCGCAAGGACTGGTGGCCAGATGCAGGGCGGTGGCCACTCAGATCTGCCCGCCCGTGCCACCTGCGACAGCACGCCGGAGTAGGTATCCGTGTTCGGCGCGATGCCCACGTGCCCGAACATCGCCTGGACCACCTTCGACCCCGCCTCACCGCCAACGTCCAGGTCCCAGTCCCCATGCCGTGGATCGTGCAACCGCACCGACGGTGGACCCCTCTCAGTATTGAGTGTGCGAAACAGTCGGGACAGACGGTCGGGCTCCGTCGGACCATCGCGTAGAGCCGCGGAAAGGCGACCAGGACCGGTGTCCGTTCGGTGGCGCCGAGCAAGTACAGGCGCGCGAAAAGAACCGTGGCCGTCAGATCGCACACCCGGCCCGGATGGGGGTCTGGGCGGCCGGTTCATTTTCTCGACATGGGCACAGCGGACCTGGGGACCCGTTCGGCGGCCGTGGACGTGACGAAGCCTCGTTCTGAGCGCGGAAATTGCCACGGACCCAGCATGGAGTGAAGCGTTCAGACGGTCGAGCAGTCCGCGTCGTTGACGCAGGAGGCCGCCGTGTCCGTGTCCGATCCTGCGCCCCCACGGCGTTCCAACAGGACGGTGTCGCGCCAGCGTCCGTGGAGTTGTGCGATGCGCTCGCGCACGCCCACGGTCCGGAAGCCCGCTTGGTGGTGCAGGGACAGGCTCGCCTTGTTTTCGAGGAAGATCGAAGTCTGGAGCATCCACAACCCGCCGGTATCGGCCTCGGTGACCTGGCGGAACAGGAGCGCCTTGCCCACACCCCGCCCTCGTGCGTTCTCGGCGACGTAGACGGAGGTCTCAGCCACGCCCGCGTAGGCCTGCCTGGTGGAAACAGCGGAAGCGGCGGCCCAGCCGACCACGGCCCCGTCGGCTTCGGCAACCCAGCGGTGCCCCGGAATCCACTTGGTCTTCAGGTCTTCGACAAAGGGCGCCTGGGTCTCGAAGGTGGCATGCCCGGTGGCGATGCCCTGGGCGTAGATCTCCCGGACCGTCTCCAGGTCGGTGTCGGCCATGGGCCGGGTGGTGATGTCGGCGGGTAGGTCGGTGGGGCAGCACGGTCGGGCGTTGAGGACGCCCATGACGATGTCGGCGGCGTGCGGCAGGCCGGTGCAGCAGGCGGGGTTGACGGCGACCCGGGTGGAGGTGCCCACCTTGGTCAGGGTCACGAACCCGACGTCGGCGAGCTTGCGCAGGTGGTGGGAGACCGTGGGCTGGCGGACGTCCACCATCTCGGCGAGCTGTCCCACGCTGACCGATCCCGGGGTGGTGGCGATGGCGTGCAGGAGTTGGACGCGCATAGGTTCGGCCAGGCAGGCGAACCAGGCGGCGTAGGTCTGCGCATCGGATGAGGGCAGTGCAGGTGCGGTGGGCTCGGCCCGTGTCACGGTCATGCCTCACATTATCGACCACGATCTATGGTTGCGTCCATCGGTAAGCATCGATAGAGTCCCATTCCATAGACGCCAATCGATGAAAGAGGCATGTCATGGCCGACGAACGTCCCGTCGTGGTGATCGGAGCCGGACCCGCAGGATTGGCGGCGGCGGCTGAACTGATGGCCCGCAACCTTCCGGTCCTGGTCCTGGAGAAGGGTGACCGAGCCGGGACGGCGGTGTCGGAGTGGGGGCACGTACGGCTCTTCTCGATGTGGCGCGACCTGGTCGACCCGGCGGCGGAAAAACTGCTCTCGGCCACTGGTTGGCAGCGCCCGGACGACGGCGGGTACCCGACCGGCCGTGAGTGGGTCGAGGACTACCTCGCTCCCCTGGCCGAGGCCCTCGGCGACCGGGTGCGCTTCGGCGCCGAGGTGACCGGGGTGAGTCGTCTTGGACGGGACCGGGTCGTGGACGCCGGACGCACCGAACAGCCCTTCACCCTCCGGGTACACACCCGTGAAGGCGAAGAACGACTGTTGGCCCGCGCGGTCGTGGACGCCTCGGGCACCTGGGGCACCCCCAACCCCGTGGGCGGTGACGGCCTGCCCGCACTGGGCGAAACCGCCGCGGCCGAACGGATCTCCTACCGGATCCCCGACCTGAGCGATGAGGAGACTCGGATCCGCTATGCGGGACAGACCACCGCCGTGGTCGGGAGCGGGCACTCGGCGCTGACCACGCTGGTGGCCCTGGCCACGCTGGCCCAGGAGGCTCCGGGGACAAAGGCGTTGTGGGTGCTGCGGCGCGGCGAGGTCGGGGACGCCTTCGGCGGGGGCTCGGCCGACCAGCTCGCCGCGCGGGGTGCGCTCGGCCAGCGGGCTCGTGCGGCCGTCGAGGCCGGGGATGTCGAGGTGGTGACCGGGTTCCGCGCCGCACAGGTGCGATCGGTGGGCGACCACCTGGTCTTGGTGGGCGAGGACGGTCGCAAGCTGGAGCCGGTAGATGAGGTGGTGGCGCTGACCGGGTTCCGGCCCGACCTGTCCCTGCTGTCCGAGGTGCGTCTGGGTCTGGACCCCACTCTCCAGGCGCCGGTGGAGCTGGCCCCGCTCATCGACCCCAACCAGCATTCCTGCGGCACCGTCTACCCGCACGGCGCGGCCGAGCTCTCCCACCCCGAGGACGGGTTCTTCCTGGCGGGAATGAAGTCCTACGGGCGCGCCCC
>NZ_JBSHCT010000046.1:0-18160 GCF_053615935.1 Nocardiopsis sp. NPDC055879 | reverse complement strand
TGCGAAGAGATCATGCGAGCCGTCTGTGCCGACTTCGAAACCGAGTTGGTCGAGTTCAACGGCGAACGCGATCACGTCCACCTGCTCGTGCGCTATCCGCCCAAGGTCGCCATTTCCCGACTGGTCGGCTCTCTCAAGGGCGTGTCCGCCCGCAGGCTCCGCCAGGAGTTCCCCGGCCACCTTCGCAAGTACTTGTGGGGCGACCACTTCTGGTCCCCGTCCTACTTTGCTGCGTCCTGCGGCGGCGCCCCGTTGGCGATCATCAAGGAGTACATCGAGAACCAGAAGCGTCCAGGCTGAGGTCAACGGTGCGAACCCGTGCTCTGGTGCGGGTCACCGCTATCTTGAGAAGCGATTCCTCCCGGGCGTGAACGCCCGGGGTTCCTCGCTAGATCAGGCTGAACCCCATTGTCCACGGGCACGGCCTGTCGACGTGTTCCCACCCCACTTCGCGGGCATCCTCCCCACCATGGACAACACCGTCTTGGGGCCCACCGGCCCCACCCGGCAGGTGGGCCGGCCCGACGTCGAACACCTGATGGCGGTCCTGAACCGCCACCGCGCCGGCCTGACCGGCGCCAAGGGCGTCACCATCGGCTCCGGCGAGATCGTGCACACCCTCACCAGCCACCTGTGGGCAGGGGTGTCGGTACCGGCCACCGGATGCCACGCCGCCGTGGACCCACTTCGCCTGCGCGCCGCCACCACCGGGGTCGACTGCCGCCGCTGCCTGGCACGCTATCGCCGCCCCGACGCCTCCATTCCCGGCCAGACCCTGCTGGAGCTGCCGACCACACGTGCCTGAAACCATCGGCTCGCGATCGGGCCCCGCCCGATGAACGGATCCCATCTGCCGCGCCCCGCCTTGGAAAACCGGTGGCCCCACGCCACCGGTGCGGGGATCATCGACCCATGCGTATGGGAGTGGTGGGTCTTCGTCAGGGACTGCACATGGCCGACTGGGCGCGGCGGATCGGAATCGACGTGGTCGCCGGCTGCGATGTCGACCCCGCCACGGCACGGCGGGCCGCCATACGACTGCCCACCCTGACCCTGGTCGCGCACTGGCGCGACCTGCTCCATCAGGATCTGGACGCGGTCCTGCTCACCAACGACTTCGACGCCCACGCACCCCTTGCCATGACCTTCCTCGAACACGGCGTCCACGTACTCTCCGAGACCGCGGCCTGCACCAATGCCCAGGAAGGCGCCGAACTCCTGGCCGCCGCCCAGGCGAGCACGGCCACCTACTCCTTCGCGGAGAACTACGTCCTGCACCCGCACACGCGGCTCCTGCGCACACTGGCCCAAGAGGGAACCTTGGGCGAGATCGACCTCATCGAAGCGGACTACCTGCACGCCATGGCACCCCAAGCGGTCCAAGGCCTGATCGGGGACCCGGACCACTGGCGCGGCCGGATCCCCCCGACCGCCTACTGTACGCACTCCCTGTCCCCGATCCTGGCGATCAGCGAAGCCATGCCGGTGCAGGTCACCGCCTTGCCCGTGCACACCGCCTCCCCCAGACAGGCCTCGGTGATGGCGGTGCGCCTGTCCACCGGGGCTCTGGCCCTGACCCGCAACGGCTTCCTCCAAGGGGAACCGGACTCGCACTGGAGCCGGATCTCTGTGCACGGCACACGCGCGGCCGCCGAAGCGGGGCGAAGCCTCAGCGAGAGCGCCTGGTCGGTGCGGGTGCGTCACCCGGGATGGACACGCGCCGACGGCCGCACCCACGAGGCCGAACACATCGCCCCACCGGTACTCGTGGACGGCGTCGCCGTGGAACGAGGGCAGGAGGGCACGGTGCTCGTCCTCCAAGGACTACGCGCGACCGTGGAACAGGGAGCGCCACCACCGGTGGGGGTGCGCCAGGCCGTGGCCGCCTCCCTGGTCGGAGTCGCCGGCGCCCGCTCCCTGGAGGAAGGCTCGATACCGGTGCCGGTCCCCCTGCCCTGGACCTGAATCGCCCCGCCCCCAATGCCCGGCCTCCGAACGATCCCGTGCCGGAGGCCGAGCGCATCACTCCAACGGCCCGCATTCGACCCAGGACACCCCGTCGATGACGGCCGACCGGGCACACCTGCCATCGGCCACGACCAAGGCTCTCCTCTAAGCTCAAGGCGACCTCGAATCCACCCCTGGTGATCCCCTCATCCCACCTTGTTCCTGGAGTGTCCCCCGTGTCCGCCCAACCCACCCGGCACCGCCCCTCCGGGCTGGCCTTCGCCTTCGCCTCGGCCCTGACCTTCGGTGGCTCGGGGGTCCTCGCCCGCCCCCTGATGGACGCCGGTATGGACCCGCTCCACGTCACCTGGCTGCGCGTGGCCGGCGCCGCCCTGATCCTGCTGCCAGTGGCCCTGCGCCACTGGCGTCTGGTCCTGCGCCGCCCCCTGCTGTTGCTGGCCTATGGCCTCTTCCCCATGGCCGGGGTCCAAGCCCTGTACTTCGCCGCCGTCGCCCGCATCCCCGTCGGTATCGCCCTGCTGTTGGAGTTCCTGGGCCCGGTCCTGGTGTTGTTGTGGGTACGTCTGGTACGCCGCAGGCGCGTCTCCCCCGCGGCCGTCATCGGCGTGGTGTTGGCGGTGGCCGGGCTGGGTCTGCTGCTGGAGGTGTGGGCCGGCATGCGCCTGGACGCGATCGGGGTGGGCCTGGCGTTGGGCGCGGCCGCGGCCCAGGCGGCGTTCTTCCTGTTGGGAGACGCCATGGGAGAGGACGCCGACCCCTTGGCCGTCATCGCCTTCGGCGCGCTGATCGCCGGTGTGGTGTTGGGCGTGCTCGCCCGCCCCTGGACCCTGCCCTGGGAACTTCTGGGCGCGCCCCTGTCCCTGGGCGGTGTCATCCTGCCCGGGTGGGCCATCGCCTCGTGGTTGGCCCTGGTGTGCACCGCCATCGCCTACTTCACCGGGGTATCGGCGATCAAACGGTTGTCCCCGCAGGTCGCCGGAGGTGTGGCCTACCTGGAGGTGGTCACCGCCATCGTGCTGGCCTGGATCCTGCTGGGCGAGGCGCTCAACACCATGCAGCTTCTGGGGGCGGTGGTGATCGTGACCGGGGCGTTCATCGCCCAGACCGCGGTGCCCACCACCCCGGCCACCGCGGCGAGCGATCCCGACGGACCCACCGCCACCACCCCGGCCGAAGAAGACGACCCGACACGGTCCCGGGCCCTGGGCCGGGACTGAACCCACCCCATCTGGGGCGCACACACAGAAGCGTCAACACCCGGGCTCAGAGCCCCGCGGCTCAGCGTCGGGCCGGCAACGCGATCCGGTCCAGGTCCGCGGCCAACACCACCGGCCCGTCGAACTCCTCGGCGGCCTGGGCCACGAACGACCCGTCCTGGTCCTGCTCATACCTCTCCGACAGGTGGGTGAGCACCAACAGACGCACCCCCGCCCGTGCCGCGATCCGCCCCGCCTGCCGGGCCGTCAGGTGCCCGTACCGCTCGGCCCATTCCTCGTGCTCGTCCAGGTAGGTCGACTCGATCACCAGCATGTCCGCGCCCCGCGCCAGTTCCACGGCCTGCTCGCACTCGCCGGTGTCCATCACGAACGCGAACACCTGCCCGGGTCGGGGTCGGGCGCACTGGGCCAACTCCACCGTGCGCCCCCGCACCTCGATGCTTCCCTGACGTTGCAAACGGGCGATGTCGGGCCCGCGCACTCCGAAGTGCGCCAACCGCTCGGGCAGCATCCGCCACCCGTCCGGTTCGACCAACCGGTACCCATAGGCCGGCACCGAGTGGCGCAGCGGCAACGCCGTGATGGTGAAGGGCTCGTCCTCGCCCAGCACACAGCCGCCCGCGCCGCCCACCGGCTGGGCAACGATCACGTCGGTGTCCACGAAGGAGGTGGCGTGGCGCAACCGCTCCCAGTACTCCTGGCCCGCCCCCGGATAGGTGGCCCGTACCGTGTGCGACACCTGGTCGCGGGCGATGCGCTGCACGATGCCCGGCAACCCCAGACTGTGGTCGCCATGGAAGTGGGTCACACAGATGCGGGTGATGTCGGAGGCCGCGAGCCCCACCATGCGCATCTGTCGCTGGGTGCCCTCACCGGGGTCGAACAGCACCCCCTGATCCCCCCAACGCAGGAAGTACCCGTTGTGGTTGCGCCGACGGGTGGGCACCGCGCTGGAACTACCCAAGACCACGAGTTCACGAACCGACATGGCCCGCATTGTCCCATCCCCCGGGTGCCCCACCCGCCTCGAACACCGCCTCCACCCACTCTGTCCACAACAGGCCATACCACCCCGACCCCTGCTCTTCCCGGCTAGGTTATGCCCGCCCCAGCCCACAAAACCGAGGAGGACCGTGCCCGACGAACCCCACCGCCCCACCACCATCACCGTGGAACAGGGTGCCGAGCGGCTCCGGTTCACCACCACCCCCACCCCCGATGGCAGAGTGTCCATCGAAGCGGTCGGATTCACCGACGACGGCGAGATCACCACGAACCTGTCCGGGGTCCTTCCGGCGGAGATCATGGCCACCCTGGGGTGGCTCATGCTGCAGAGCTCCGCCACCGGCCAGGCGCCGGCCGGGTTCGTGCGGGAACAACGCCGCCACCATCCCAACGCCTACCGGCCCTGGAGCACCGAAGACGACGAACTCCTGGCCCGACACGCCGCCCAGGGCACGACCCTGGCCGCGCTCGCAGAGGAGTTCGGGCGCAACACCGGTGCGATCCGCGCCCGCCTGACCCGGCTGGGCATCAACGACCTCGAACCCGGCTGAGCCCCCGCCGGGCCGACCCGAGGGCCCGGCCCGGCCTCATCCTCAACACCCGCACCACCACACCCATGGCTGAGCACCGTAGGCTTGACGGCCATGCCCACACACGAACGCGAGATCACCTCACCCGTGGACCTGTGCACCCCCCAGGGGCGCCTGAACCCCGGGGCGGTGGGCTGGTCGCGCACCCCACTGCACCGCACCCACATCCCCGGCTGGTCACGCACCAAACGCTGGGAATACTGGTGCGTGAGCACCCCCACCCACCTGATCGCCATCACCGTCGCCGACATCGACTACCTGGGCCTGACCTCGGTCTACCTCCTCGACCACTCAGACCCCGCCGCGCCCGTGGAGGTCTCGCGCACCGCGCTGCGCCCCCTGGGCCATGGGGTGCGCGTACCCCACAGCCTGGGCGCCGGCCCCACCGCCGCCCTGGGTCCCATCCGCGCCCACATCGACGACACTCCCACCGGCACCCGGCTGCGCTTCTCCTGCACCACCGACCACGGGCCCCTGCACGCCGACCTGCTCATCACTCCACCCCCGGGCCACGAATCCATGAGCGTGGTCATCCCCTGGAGTCCCACCCGCTTCCAGTACACCTCCAAGAACACCGCCCTGCCCGCCTCGGGCACCGTCCGCCTGGGCGAGCACACCTACGACTTCACCGACGCCTTCGGCGTACTGGACCACGGCCGCGGCCGCTGGCCCTACGACATCAACTGGAACTGGGGTGCCGCCGCCGGACACACCGACGGCCACACCCTGGGCCTACAGTTCGGCGGCCAATGGACCAAGGGCACCGGGCTGACCGAGAACGCCCTGTGCGTGGACGGCCGCCTCACCAAGATCGGTGAAGAACTCGTCTGGGACTACGACCCCGACGACTTCCTCGCCCCCTGGCGCCTGTACACCCCCGCCTCCGACAAGGTCGACGTGGTCTTCACCCCCTTCCACGAACGCGTCGACCGCACCGACACCGGCCTGATCGTCAGCGACACCCACCAATGCTTCGGCCACTACCGGGGCACCGTACGCACCGACGACGGCACCACCCTGACCGTGAGTGACCTGAACGGCTTCGCCGAACAGGTCCACATGCGCTGGTGACCCCCGGGGCGCGCACCCGACACACACCGTGCGCGCCCCCGCCGGCCCCCTCAGGCGCGAAGGCCCCGAGCACAGCCGACCTGAACACGCCCGGTTAGCGCCCCTTGGCTCCCCACCCCCGCACCGACCCAAGACAAAACGACACCAAAAGCCCCTACAGAAACGACATCCAGCCACAAGACCAGCCTCAACGATGCTCGGATAGCCAAATCCTGCTACCGTGCGGGTCGCGAACTACGGGATGATTTAGGAGACCTGAACATGGGGCAACAGCCTCGCGAGCAATGGGGAACACGCGCGGGATTCCTCATGGCCGCGATCGGATCGGCCATCGGACTGGGCAACATCTGGCGATTCCCCTACGTCGCCTATGAGAACGGGGGCGGAGCGTTCCTGCTGCCCTACCTGATCGCGATGCTCACCGCGGGCATCCCGCTGCTCATCCTCGAATACGGCATCGGCCACCGGTACCGTTCCTCGGCGCCCCTGTCCTACCGGCGTATCTGGCGCCCCGCCGAAGCCCTGGGCTGGTGGCAGGTGGCCATCTGCTTCGTCGTGGCCATCTACTACGCCGTCATCATCGCCTGGTCGATCCGCTACACCTGGTTCTCCATCACCCAGGCCTGGGGCAACGACCCCGACGGATTCTTCTTCAACGACTTCCTCCAAATGAACCCCGAACCCGGACCGGTCTCGGGCTACGTCTCCGGGGTCGCCTGGCCGCTCATCGGAGTGTGGCTGGTCACCCTGGCCATCCTCATCATCGGTGTGCGCCGCGGCATCGAGATCATCAACAGGATCACCATCCCCCTACTCGTGGTCCTGTTCGGCATCATGGTCATCCAGGCCCTGACCCTGGACGGCGCGGCCACCGGCCTGAACGCGTTCTTCACACCCGACTGGTCGGCCATGCTCACCGGCAAGGTATGGATCGCCGCCTACGGACACGTGTTCTTCTCACTGTCCATCGGCTTCGCCATCATGGTCACCTACGCCTCCTACCTCAAACGCAAGTCCGACCTGACCGGCTCGGCCATGGTCGCCGGGTTCGCCAACGCGTCCTTCGAACTCCTGGCCGGCATCGGCGTCTTCGCCGCCCTGGGATTCATGGCCGCCGCCGCGGGCACCGCCGTCGACGAAGTCGCCACCTCCGGCATCGGACTGGCCTTCGTCGCCTTCCCACAGATCATCTCCAGCCTGCCCTTCGGCGGCCCACTGTTCGGCGTACTGTTCTTCGCCTGCCTGTCCATCGCCGGCGTCACCTCACTGATCAGCATCGTCCAGGTCATCGTCTCCGCCGTCCAAGACCGCACCGGACTGGGCCGCACCCAGACCGTGCTCCTGGTCGGCGGCGCCACCGCCCTGGCCTCGATCCTGCTCTTCCCCACCCACGAGGGACTGCACTTCCTCGACGTCTTCGACCGCTTCATCAACCAGTACGGCATCGCACTGGCCGGTCTGGTCCTGGTCGTCTTCATCGCCTGGGGGGTACGCCGACTCAAGCTCTTCCAGGCCCACGTCAACGCCGTCTCCTCCATCCACCTGGGCACCTGGTGGCGTATCACCCTGGGCGTGGTCACCCCCATCCTGCTCGGCATCATGATGTGGGACAGCCTGCGCATCGAACTCACCGAGAACTACGAAAGCTACCCGACCGGGTTCCTGCTGGCCGCCGGATGGGGCGTGGCCATCGGCGCCATCGTCTTCGGCATCATCGTGGCCTGCTTCCCCTGGAAGAAGGCCGACGCCATCGCCCGCGACGACGCCGCCCGCACCCGCGACGAGGACGGCCGGGCCCCGGTGCAGTTGGAGGAGCCCGAGCAGGTCGGCACCGAATCGGCCACCGACCACACCCGTGACAAGGAAGGGGACCACTGATGTCCACCAGCGCCATCGTCATGATGGTCATCTCCATCACCGTGCTCTGGGGCGGCCTCATCACCGCGGTACTGCACCTGCGCCGCCACCCCGACGAACCCGAAGCCGAGTAAGACCCCGAAAAAGATGGTGGGGCCACCCGATCCGATCGGGTGGCCCCACCTCGCTTTTCCCTCAGCCCGCGAACTCGCGCACGATCCGCGCACAGAACGCCGGTAGGTCATCGGGGTCACGGCTGGTGGTGACACCGTGATCGGTGACCACCTCCTCCTCCACCACCGTGCCCCCCGCGTTACGGATGTCGGTACGGATACTGGGGTAGGAGGTCACGGTGCGCCCACGCACCACATCGGCCTCCACCAGGATCCAAGGCCCGTGACAGATCGCCGCCACCGGCTTCCCACCGGCCACGAAGTCACGCACGAACGACACCGCGTCACCGTCAAGACGCAGGTTGTCGGGGTTGACCGTCCCACCGGGCACCACCAGGGCGTCGTAGTCATCCACCCCCACACCGGCCACCTCACGGTCCACGTCGAACCGGTCGGCCGGCTCGATGTCACCGTTCATCGCCTGGATCGACCCCGACTTCAGCGACACCAACTCCACCCGGGCCCCCGCCTCGGTCAAGGCCCGACGCGGCTCCACCAACTCCACCTGTTCGACCCCATCGGCGGCCAAGATCGCCACCGTCCGACCGTTGAGCTCTCCAGCCATGATCTCCCCCTCACTGAACATCGCGTTCGCTCGGGCCCCGAGCAGAACCCGGCGCCACGTCGTCCGCCCTACCCGCCCACCCCTGCTTCCTCACACCGATCAGCACCTCCACACCGAGAACCGGATCACACCCGCGCACATCCCACCATCACCGATCCGACCAGGAGGTCACCCGTGCCCACGACCCGCGATCTGTACCTGGCCCGCCACGGCCAAGCCGACCCCACCACCACGAACCTCACCGACATCGGCCGCCAACAAGCCGACCTGTTGGGGCGCAGACTGAGCCGCTCAGAACCCCACACCCTCTGGCACGGCCCCTCCCCACGCACCACACAGACCGCCCACCAAGCCCTCACCCACCTACCCGGACTCACCGCCACCCCGGCACCCGAGGCCGACGACCACATCCCTCACCTGCCCACCCGCGATGAACTCCCGCCCCGGCACACCGAGCAGATCCTGGCCTTCCTCTCCCACCTGCCGCCCCAAGACCACGCACCCCACCTGGCCGCCCGCGCCCTGGAACGCTTCACCGGCCCGGCTCAAGGGTCACACCCACGCCGCGAGGTGGTCATCACCCACGCCTACCTGATCGCCTACCTGATCGCCCACGCCCTGGACGCACCACCATGGCGGTGGATCAGCATCCCGGTGGCCCATGCCGCCCTGACCGTGATCCGCTACCGCCCCCACGCTCCGGCCTCCGTCGTGGTCCTCAACGACACCGCCCACCTCACCGACCCGCTGCGCTGGACCGACCTGCCCACCTGGCGCCCCTGACCCACCAAGGGGCTGGGAACAAAAGTCGGGCGCGGCCCCCGCCGGCCGCGCCCGAACCCTACTCACCCGCCGCTCAAGGCCGGGCGCCCTCCCACACCCCGATGGGAACGTGCTCCAACAAATCGATCAGACGGTCGGCCATGGCCACCGCCTCATCCCCCTCCAACCGGCCCTCACCCCAGGTCAGAAGGTACTCACCGGTGAAACGGAACCCCGCCCGCTCCCCCGGCGCCTCCAACAACCAGGCGCGCACCCGCTCATCCAGCAACGCCCGCGCGAAGGCCTCATCCGCGCAACGCACCTCGAAGGTCTCATCGAAGGTGGACTCGCCCACCCGCACCCGCCCCGCACCCGGCAGGGTCGGCCCCGCCTCGGCGCACACCTGCAACACCGGGGTACACGGGGTGGGCACGACCACCACCGGGAAACGATGCGTGCTGGGAGCCGAACGCCCATCCTGACCACAGGTGGTGTAGGTGTACTCATAGGCCAACACCCGATGCCCCCGATGCTCGGCGGAGAGCACGTGCACCGCCCTGGCGTTGGAGGGGGCCCGCCGAAAAGGCGCACCGGCGAACCGGTCGGCCAACTCGGGCCGCTCACGGTCATAACCCCACCCGCGCCCACCGGCCCACCCGCGCAACACCCCGGCCCGCTCACGCTCGGCCGCGGCACTCATCACCGAGATCGCGATGATGATCACGACCGCGATGGCCAACAGGGCCAAAACGCCACCGGACATGGGGCACATCCTTTCAGAGCGGCTCACCTACAGGTGAGACGCGCCCCACACCCTCCCCGGTTCCCTCCGATTCGCACACCCCACCACCCCGACCCGAACACCACCGACCCACCCCCGCCCGCCCTATCCTGGCCCCACCACCCACACCCCTTTCACGGAAGGAACCGCGTGGACGAGCCGGCCCGCCTGCGCCCCATCGACCTGGCCCGCGCCGCGGGCATCTCCACCCAACAGGTCCGCAACCACGCCGACGAAGGCCTGCTACCACCCACCCCACGCACCGCGTCCGGATACCGCGTCTTCACCCACCACCACCGCCGCGCCCTGCTCACCTACCGGGCCCTGTACGCCGCCTTCGGTAGCCACACCTCCCGCGAGATCATGCACGCCGTACACGCACAGGACACCGACCGTGCCCTGGAGCTGATCGACGCCGCCCACGCCGACCTGCACCGACACCGCCAAGCCCTGAACCAGGCAGGTCAGGCCCTGTCCGCCATCGCCCACCACACCGAGAACGCCCCCGCCCCACCCTCCGGTGACCTGCGCATCGGCGAGGTCGCCGCCCACCTGGGGGTGCGCACCTCGGCCCTACGCGTGTGGGAGCAGGCCGGCCTGCTCACCCCCCAACGCGACCACACCACCGGGTACCGCACCTACACCCCCGCCGACGTGCGTCTGGCCCGCATCGTCCACCTGCTCCGCCAGGTCGGCTACCCCCTACCCGACATCGGCCCCGTCCTGGAGCAACTGCGTCACAGCGGCGACACCACCGCCCTGAACCAGGCCCTGGATCAGCGCTCCCACGACCTGCTGGGCCGCTCCCGGGCCATGCTCACCGCCGCCGCCCACCTGCACGACCACCTCACCCACACCTGATCCCGAACGAAAAAAGGGGGGCCGTCCTCATCGAGAACGCCCCCCGCACAACACCGAAGGACTCAGGCGAACACCTTGCCCGGGTTCAGGACACCGTGCGGATCCAACGCCGCCTTGACCGCCCGATGCATCTCCACCACCTGGGGCCCCAACTCCTGGGCGGCCCCTCGCATCTTGAGCAACCCCACCCCGTGCTCACCGGTGACCGTGCCGCCCATCGCCAACGCCTCGTCCACGATCACCTCGAAGGCCTGCTTGGCCCGCTCCTTGGCGGCCTCGTCCCCGGCCGGAACGATGAACAGGGGGTGCAGGTTCCCATCACCGGCATGGGCGATGTTGCCGATGTGGGTGTCGAAACGCTCCGCCGCCCGCTCGATGGCCGCCAACATCTGCGGCACCCGCGCCTTGGGCACGCACACGTCCTCGGTCAACAACGGACCCAACCGCTCCAACGCCGGGTAGGCCAACCGGCGCGCCGAGAACAACGCCTCGGCCTCCTCGGCGTCGGTGGAACGCACCGCGTACACCGCACGCTCCTTCTCGAAACACTCCAGGATGCGGTCGGCCTCGGCCTGACCCGACTCACCGGGCAGGTCACTGCGGGCCAACAACAACACCTCGCCCTCGGCCGAGAGCCCCATGTTCTTCCACTCGTCCACCGCACGCAGACAGAACCGGTCGATCAACTCCATCGCCGAAGGCACGACACCGGCCGCCGAAACCGCCGCCACCGCACGACCCGCCTCCACCAACGAGTCGAAGTAGCCCACCACCGTGTGCTCCACCCCGGTGCGCAACGGAACCAGACGCAACGTCACCTCGGTGACCAACCCCAGCGTGCCCTCCGAACCCACCATGAGCCCGGCCAGGTCATAGCCGGTCACACCCTTGGCGGTGGTGCGCCCCAACCGCACCACCTCACCGGTCCCGGTCACCACCTCCATGCCCAGCACGTAGTCACGGGTCACCCCGTACTTGACGCAGCACAACCCGCCCGCGTTGGTGGCCACGTTCCCACCGATGGTCGACCACGGAGCCGAAGCCGGGTCCGGCGGATACCACAACCCGTCGGCGGCCACCCGCTCCCGCAGGTCATCGTTGACCACACCCGGCTGCACCGTGACGCTCTGCTGGACCGCGTCGACCTCCAACACCCGATCCATGCGCTCGAAGGAGACCACCACCCACCCCTGCCCGGCGTTGGCCGCACCCGACAAACCCGTACCGGCACCGCGCGCCACCACCGGAACCCCGTGCTCCACACAAGCGCGCACCACCCGCGCCACATCCGCCGTCTCTCGGGGGCGCACCACCGCCACCGGGCCACCGTAGGGAGCCCACTCGGCCTCATCGTGCGCGTACCCGGCCATCACCTGTGGATCGGTGACCACCGACCCCTGGCCCAAGGCGGCCGTCAACTCCTGCACGAGAGCGGACATGGACACACTCCTCACCACGCTGTGACGGCACCGTCTGCGCCGACGATGTCCAGCACTCTAACCGGACATCCCACACCACCGGTCACCACCTGCTCGTATTCGCACACCACCCACCAAAGCCCACCCCCGGCCCGGGTCACCGCCCCGGGAAGAACCCCACACCCCCTGACCACCCGCCCACACCGACACCCCTCCTGAAAACCCACGAAAACCACCCAACACGGTGTTAACGTGAACCTCTCATCGGCCGGTCTCGGAGGTGGAACATGCGCACGATCCTGGTCACCGGAGCCACAGGCGCACTGGGCACCCACGTCACCGAACTGCTACGCCAAGGCCAGGACCACGTACGCACCCTCAGCCGCAACCCCGACCCCACCGACCCCCACGCCCACGCCGTCGACCTACGCCAAGGCACCGGACTCGACCGGGCCCTGGACGGCGTCCACACCCTGCTGCACCTGGCCTCCACCCCCACCGGAGGCGACCTGCGAGCCGCCACCCACCTCATCGGCGCCGCCCGCAAGGCACGCGTGCACCACCTGGTCTACATCTCCATCGTCGGCGTCGACCGCATCCCCCTGGGCTACTACAAGACCAAACACACCGTCGAACAGGCCCTACAGGCAAGCGACCTGGGCGTGACCATCCTGCGCACCACCCAATTCCACACACTCATCAACGACCTGTGCGCACGCATGGCACGCCTGCCCGTCATGCCCTACCCCGACGTGGACGTCCAACCCGTCGACCCCACCGAAGTGGCCCTACGCCTGGCCCGCCTGGCCCGAGAGGAACCCGCCGGACGCGTCGACGACATGGGCGGACCCCAAATCGAATTCTTCGCCGACCTGGCCCAGACCTACCTGCGCGCCCACCGACTGAACAAACCCCGCCTGCCGCTACGCGCCCCGGGCCGCATCTTCGCCGCCTTCCGCGCCGGCGACCACCTGAGCCCCGAACACGTCGTGGGCCGCACCACCTTCACCCAATACCTGCACGACACCACCCACCACTGAACATCCCGCACACGAAAGTGGGGCGAGTGGCCCCCGCACACCCGCCCCACCCCCGGTGGATGTCAACGACTCAACCGGCGATAACGCGCCACCGACAACGGCACGAACACCGCCAACAACACCAACGGCCACACCAACGCCATCAAAACCGCGTTCTGCGCCACCCACCCCTGACCGGCCACCACGGTGTTGCCGAATAACTCCCGACACGCCAACACCGTCGCCGACAACGGATTCCACTCCGCCACCGGAGCCACCCACACCGGCACCATCTCCGCGGGCACGAACGTCTCCGCCACCATCGCCAACGGGAACACCAACGAGAAGAACTTCATCGCCGACTCGGGGCTGCGCACCATCAACCCCAACCAGATCCCGACCCAGGTGAAGGCCAACCGCAACAGCAACAACAACCCCAACGCCGCCAGCGCCGCCCCCACACCCAGGTGCCAACGCCACCCGATCAACAACCCCATCCCCACCAGGACTGTCAGATCCATCAACGCCGACACCACATCGGCCATCGACCGGCCCACCAACAACGCCGAGGGCGCCATCGGCAACGTCCGAAACCGGTCCACCACCCCCCGCCCCACATCGGAGACCACCGCGATCGTGGTGTTACCGATCCCGAACGCCATCGTCAACGCGAACAACCCCGGCATGAGGAAATCCCGGTACTCATCACCGCCCACCCCCATGGCGGCGCCCATCGCCTCACCGAAGACGAACCCGAACAGCAACACCGCCAACACCGGGATCATCAACGTGCCCACGAGCTCATCGGGTTTGCGCACCAGGTGCGCCAGATAACGGCGGGCCACCACCACCGAGTCGGCCACCGCCCACCCCAGACGTCGCGACCACACCCCCACCCCACGAACCGGTTCCGGAGCCCACTCGACCTCGCTCACCACGAACCCCTCCCGGCCCCATCACCCGGACCATCGCCCTCTTGACCGGTCAAGGCCAAGAACACCTCGTCCAACGTGGGCCTACGCAACGCGATGTCCTCCACGTCCAGCCCCGCCTCGTCCAAGGCCCGAACCACCTTGGTCAACGCGGCACCCCGTCCCGCCAACGGCGCCCGCACACACAACGCGTCCACGTCCACCGACGGTGGCGCACCGGCCATACGCTCCAACACCTGGGCCACCACCCCCAACTCCTGGGCACGACCCACCACGACCTCCACCCGGCCCCCGCCCACACGCTCCTTCAACTCCCCCGGCGTGCCCTGGGCGATCACCCCTCCGGCGTCCATCACCGAGATCCGATCAGCCAACCGGTCGGCCTCCTCCAGGTACTGGGTCGTCAACAGCACCGTGGTGCCACCCGCCACCAACTCACGCACCATCGACCACACCTGACCGCGGCTACGCGGGTCCAACCCCGTGGTCGGCTCATCCAAGAACAGCACCCGCGGATCCAACACCAGCCCCGCCGCCAGATCCAACCGACGACGCATCCCACCCGAGAAAGTGCGCACCGGCCGATCGGCCGCCCCCACCAGATCGAAACGCTCCAACAACTCCTGGGCACGCGAGCGCGAACGCACCCGCCCCAAGTGGTACAAACGCCCGAACATCTCCAGGTTGCGGCGCGCGCTCAACACCTCGTCCACCGCCGCGTACTGGCCAACGAACCCGATCCGCTCACGCACCAACCAGGGGCGGGCCACCACATCGGCCCCCGCCACCCACGCGCGCCCGGAATCGAAGGACAACAAGGTCGCCAACACCCGCACCATGGTGGTCTTACCGGCACCGTTGGGCCCCAACAACCCGTGCACGGTCCCCGCCCCCACCCGCAGGTCCACCCCGTCCAAGGCCACCTTGCCGCCCCGGTAGCCCTTGCGCAGACCCCGCGCCAGGATCGCCGTGTCCGTATCCATCAGGCCACCACCGAACCGGGCACCTCAACGGCCGGCACCGGCTCGCCGCGCCCACCCACCACACTCACCCGCTCATACCGTCCCACCGCGATTCGTGCGATGTTGCGCACCGACTCACTCCCGGACCGGTAATAGGAGCAGTGCCCGGGAATGTCACCGGTGGCGAACACCCGCGCCCCAAAACCCGACCGCAACGGCGAAGGCCCATGCCCCACCCCGCCCACATACCCGCGCGGAAAGAACCGGATCCAATCCTTGGGCCCCAAAGCCGCCCACAGATTCCCCGAAAACCCCAGAGCGTCCCCATCACGCACCCCCAACCCCGGGCTACCCAACACCACGCACTCATCCACCCGGGCCCGCGACAACGCCAGCCCGCACACCACCGCACCGTAACTGTGCCCCACCAACGTCACCCGCGCCGAGGACGGCAAGAACCGGGTCAACCGCACCAGATCACGCGCACCCCGCTCGGCCGGGGAGCGCATCACCGCCTCACCGAACCCCCGCGGAGTCCGATACCCCACCCACACCACCACCGCCACCCGCTCGGTGGGCGCCTGACGACGCATCTCCTCCAGCAGGATCGCCGCGTTCGCCCGCGGCCGCGTCAACCTCGCCTGATCGAAGTAGTTACCCAGGTCGTTGTCGTTACCCGGAACAACCACCGCCACATGATCGGCCTCGGCCGCATCCCCCAACTCCTCCACGATGCGCCCCGGCCCACTCTCATCGAAGGCCAGCACCCGAACACCACGTCGCACACCACGCCCATAACGCAAGGGGCCCTCAACGACACCGCAGGAAGGGGGGTTCACCGCGATCATGACTCTCCTCGACGAGACCGAAAACCTCCGGGTCCTCCCCGGCTCCTCAAACGCTAGATTCGACCGCCGGGAACCACCATGACGTCACCACCCGCTTACACCTCCACCCCCGCCCACCCCCCGAAGTGGTGCCAGCACCACCCCACCGCCCACCACCGGCCAAAACACCGTGCCCCACCACCCGCGCCTCTGCCAGGATGCCCCCATGCCCATCCACACCCTGGCCCAGCGACCCGACCTGACCCCCGCCCTGGAACACCCCCACCTCAACCCCGGACCCCAGGTGATGTTCCACGACCAGGACTCCACCCACCTGTGGCCCCACCTGCCCACCACCTTCGGCGAACACCAACTCGCCCTGGTCGAGAACGGCCAGGTCATCGCCCGAGCCAACAGCGTCCCCCTCGCCTGGCACCACGACGAACACGACCTCCCCCAAGGCGGCTACGCCTGGGCCCTACGACAAGCCTTCGACGACCACGCCCACCAACGCACCCCCACCATCGCCGTGGCCCTGTACATCGCCATCACCCCCACCCACCAGGGCGAAGGCCTCAGCGCCCACATGGCCAACGCCCTACGCGCCAACGCCGCCTCCCACGGCCTCACCGCGCTGGCCGCACCCCTGCGCCCCACCCTCAAACACCACTACCCGCTCATCCCCATGGCCGAGTACGCCACCTGGAAACGCCCCGACGGCACCCACTTCGACCCCTGGATCCGCACCCACCACCGCCTGGGCGCCCACATCCTCCACCCCTGCGAAGAATCCATGCACGTCACCGGCACCCTGCACCAATGGCGACAATGGGCCGGAAAAGACCTCCCCGGCAGCGGAGAACACATCATCGACGGCGCCCTGAGCCCCGTCACCATCGACGTCGAGGCCGACCACGGCCACTACACCGAACCCAACCTGTGGGCCTGGCACCCCCTGGAGCCCACCCCGTGAGCGCGCCCCCACCCACCGGCCTCAACCCCGACGGCACCATCGCCCGCGAAGGCTCCATCACCCACGTCCCACCCGCCTTCGCCCCGCTCATCGAAGCGCTGCGCACCCACCTACCCCACACCTTCGGGCCCCGCCTGCACAGCGCCTACCTGTACGGCGGCATCCCACGCGGCACCGCCACACCCGCGGTCTCGGACCTGGACGCCCTGGCCCTGCTGCGCACCCCACCCACCCACGAGGACCACGCCCGGGCCGGCGCCCTGATGAGGGAGTTGAACGCCACCTTCCCCACCATCGACGGCGGCGACATCCTCCTGGAACACACCGATCAGATCCTGCGTCCCCTGACCGCCCAGGACGGCGGCTTCTTCGTGGCCTGCCTGTGCACACCACTGACCGGCTCCGATCTGGCCCATCACCTGCCCGCCTACCGGCCCACCACCTTGCTGGCCCGCCAGACCAACGGCGACCTGCACCTGGTCCTGCCCCGCTGGCGCCACGCCCTGTCCCAGGCCCGCACCGACACCGACCGAAGCGCCCTGGCCCGCCGCATCGGACGACGTCTGGTGCGCACCGGATTCACCCTCACCATGCCCACCTGGGGTGGCTGGACCAGCGACCTGCGCCTGGCCACCGACGTGTTCACCCATTACCACCCCGAGCAGGCCGACCTCATGCGTTTGGCCCTGCGAACCGCCATCCACCCGGGCCCCGACCCCGCCCCGCTCCACCACCTGCTCGATGACCTGGCCCCCTGGCTGGAAACCACCTACACCGCCACCCACGGTCGCAAGAGCACGCCCTGAACACCACCTGCGACAGGTACCACCCCACGCCCGCACGGGCCCATGTCGCACCCCCGTGCGAAACTGACAACGTGAAACGCCCCGACCTGGACGACCTGGTACGCCTACGCCGCGCCCGCGACCGCATGGACCGCGACTACGCCCAGCCCCTGGACGTACCCGCCCTGGCCCGCCAGGCCCTGATGTCCACCGGCCACTTCTCCCGCAGCTTCCGCGCCGCCTACGGAGAACCCCCCTACAGCCACCTGATGACCCGCCGCATCGAACGCGCCAAAGCGCTCCTGCGCCGCGGCGACATGTCGGTCACCGACGTGTGCTTCGCCGTGGGCTGCACCTCCCTGGGCACCTTCAGCACCCGCTTCACCGAACTGGT
>NZ_JBSHCT010000045.1:0-19778 GCF_053615935.1 Nocardiopsis sp. NPDC055879 | reverse complement strand
TCGGGCGTCGCGGCATGGGGCTCATGCTTGCGGCCTGACAGCAGCAGCGTGGGGGAAGTGCCCGGACCGTTACCCCTTCTCAAACACGCTCTGAGGAAGAAACCGTTGGTGTGGACCCCGGGTCGGGTTCGTCAGTGGGAGAAGGACGGGGGCATTCCGGGGGAGGTGATGGTGTGGACCCCGGAACAAACCAGGCGCTTTCTTACGCACGCGCGGAAGTACGTGTGGTTGCACCCGCTGTTCCACCTGATCGCCGTCAAAGGATTGCGTCGAGGCGAAGCGGTCGGCCTGCCCTGGTCCAACACCCGCCTCACCGATGGAGAGGCCGATATCCGCACCCAGGTGGTGCAACTGTCCTGGCAAACCTTCACCTCCACGCCCAAGAGCGAGGCGGGCCAGCGCACCATCACCTTGGATGCCGACACCGTCAAGGTGTTGCGGGGCTGGAAGAAGTTCCAAAACCAAGCCCGGCTCAAGGCCGGGGCGGAGTGGTCGGATTCGGGGTTGGTGTTCACCCGACAAGACGGGCAGGGGTGGCACCCCTCGCATGTGAGTGACTGGTTTACCCGCATCGCACGGGCGGCCGGGTTGCCGCCGATCACGTTGCACGGGCTCCGGCACGGGGCCGCCTCGATGGCTCTGGCAGCGGGAACGGACGTGAAGGTGGTCTCTGCCGAGTTGGGCCACTCCACCACCCATTTCACGCAGGACACTTACCAGACGGTGTTTCCCGAGGTGGCCAAAGCAGCGGCCGAAGCCACCGCCGCTTTGCTGCGCGGAACCTCGGCGCCGGTGAGTGGTTTGGTCCCGGTGCGGTAGCCGGTACCGCCGAGCACACCAGGAGCCCCACAAGGGCCACAGGCCCCAGGTGAGGATACGGGTTCACCCGTCCTGGCCTGGGGTTTCCTCATGTCTGGGGCCGATGGACCATCGGATCAAAGGGCTGGTCGAGGTTTTTCTGTATCTCCAGCCCTATGATTCTGTGCTGGTGGTTGTCCTGGCCGTCCTTATATATTTCCTGTTTCGATGTGGGTGCGAATCTTTCGGATAAGAGGAATGGGAAGTCTTCAGAATCTATTGCTGGACAGAGGGTAATTTCGGGACAGGTGCAAAAATTTTCAGGGGTTCGGGGTGCCCTCGGCCCACACGCAAGGAGAACTGGCAGCGAGAGAGAAACTTCCATCATCGCTTATACGCACGGAGACACTGAATGAGTCCTCAGCGTGATTAACCGATATCGATGTCTTCTCTGGTCGTCTGTCCCGCACAACCTCGTAGCCGTTACTGTTCCAGTACTCGAGTACCAGGTCGACGTTTGTCTCGTTATCCTCGACCCGCAGTCCGCGAACCCAGAAGGTCTCACTGACTGTGACTCGGTCCCTTGATCCGCCGTCTGTGGGGTCGTCACAGGCAGCGAAGAGGGTACCGCGCCTCGTCTCAAGTTCGGCTTCGTCAGGAAGTGCGGTGAGAGTACCGTCGATGTGTTCCTGGACCTTTGTGGCGGCCTCGCCTTGGGTCATGGACTCGTTCATCTCGGTGTTTCCATCCTGTGTCGATCCACACGCGCTCAGAGCCAGCCCGAGGGTGACAACGCAGACCAGTCGTGATGTCAGTGTCATGTTTGTTCCCTAGTCAGTGCTGGCCGACGATGATTTCGCCCATGTGCTCCAAGGAGGCGGTGTCCTCGTGGAAGTATTTTGAGTGGGCGTCCTCAAGCAGCCACTGGCCTCCTTCACTGCCCTCGTCGGATTCGAACACGGTTGCTCCGAATTCGGGGCTGGTGGGGCCGGTGCCGTGTGTCAGATCGGTGAGGCTGGTGATTCCGTCGTTCTTCGCTGTTGTGGCGTGCACGTTCGCAGGAGGGAACCGGAGTTCGGACGCGTGCTGAGCGCTCGTACCAGAGTTGCCCACGAGGACGATCTCGTCGGCGTTATCGTCCGCCTCGTTGGCAGTATCCACAAGCCAGTTCGCTCGGCCCATGTGGGTATCGGTGCTCTGCCAGGTGGTCGTGGCATCTGGCGCGAGGGTGGCGTCGTTGTCGGCGGTGTCGGGATTGTCGTTGGACACGGTCGCGGTCGTGAGCGTCTCGGCCATCGTTATCTGCAGTGCAGGGAGTTCCCCGGCCAAGAGCGTGCCCGGCCGGGCGCAATCATCCTCAGGGCTTTGGAGTTCCCTCTGGCCACACGCAAGGGGAAGAAGCGCCAATCGAGAGGCTGCCCTCGTCGCTGACTTGGACGGATACGTTGAAAGCGTCTGTTTCATTTTCCACGGTCACGAACAGCTCGTCTGGACGTAGATCGTGAATTACCTGATATCCGTTATTGGCCCAGTAGTCGTGCATTAGTTCGATGTTGGACTCGTTCTCCTCGCTTGGGAGCCCCCGGATCCATAGTCTTTCGCTGACGGTAACTCGGTCCTTCGGTCCACCATCAGTTGGATCGTCGCAGGAAGCATAATTCATGCCTTGCCGTGTTTCGAGTTCGGCTTCGTCTGGGAGTGAGGACATCACTCCATCAATGTGCTCCTTGACCTTGTCGGCGGCTTCGTCTTGAGTAATTGTTTCTTCCATCGTTGCTCTCTGTCCGGGTTCGGTACTGCAGGCTGTAAATGTGAGGGAGGCCAGGGTGGCACAGGCCGTAATCTTTAGTCGGTTCATTTTCATAATCATTCTAGTGTTCTGCAGCGATGACTTCTCCCATGTATTTCAGAGAGAGCGAACCATCCTTAAAGTATTCCGAGTGGGCGGCTCCGAGTGGCCACTGGCCTCCTTCGCTGCCCTCATCGGATTCGAACACGGTTGCTCCGAATTCGGGGCTGGTGGGGTCGGCGCCGTGTGTCAGATCGGTGAGGCCGGTGATTCCGTCGTTCTTCGCTGTTGAGGCGTGTACGTTCTCAGGGAGGAACCCGAGTTCGGACGCGTGCTGGGCGTTCGTGCCGGGGCTGCCTACCAGGACGATCTCGTCGGCGTTGAGGCCAGCCTCGCTCTGAGCGGTGTGTCCGACGACAGTGGAGCCGTAGCTGTGCCCGATGACGGTGTTGTTCGAGCGCGTGGTGTTCTCGTGGGTGGCACGAAGACCGTCCTGGAACCGGCTCAGCTCATCGACCGCACCCTCGGCGCGCCCGGTTCCAGCCGCCTCGGCGAAGTTGGGAGCGTCGTAGCCGATCCAGCTGATCACGGCATGTTCATCGTTCTCCGCTGCGTCGTTCGCGGACTCCATGAGCGAGTTCGCTCGGCCCATTTGGGCGTCGATGCTTTGCCAGGTGGTGGTGGTGCCTGGGACGAGGGTGGCGACGTTGTCGGCGGTGTCGGGGTTGCCGTTGGACACGATGGCTCGCCCGCGATCGTTGGGGTCGAGGGCGAGCAGGTATCTGTCGGCGCCTTCGGCGTTGAGGTCCCCGTGCAGCCTGGTCAGCGTATTGAGTTCTTCTCGGAGCTTGGCCGGGTCGGTCGGGGGGATGTAGACGTTCTCATCTCCATCACCATCGGAACCACCGATGATTTCAACAGCCTCTGCGCGCTCTTGTTCGATGTCCTCGATCTCTTCCTCCAACCGTTCGATCTCCTCGTCCAGGTGGTCCCGGTTGAGTTGGTCGCGCACAGTGGTGGGGACCCCGTCCAGATCGCGCAGGAGGTCGGGGTGATCCTCCATGACCTGCTGTTGTTCGGATTCGTCCAGGGAGTGCCACCAGGTGTTGACGGTGGAGGGGTGATCGTCCGGGCTGGGAAGATCGTCGGGGAGCATGCCGGGGTAGTTGTCGCCGAAGTAGGAGAGCTGGGTGCCGGTCAACAGCCCGGTTTGGGCCATGCGTGCCAAGGCATCTGCGGAGGGTCCGTTCCGCAGGGAGTCGGAGGTTTCCTCGGCCTGGTCCATCAGGGTGTTCCAGTAACCCTGGTGTTCCTCCAGGAGCATTTCCTTGAGGAGATCGACGGGTTCTTCGGCGACCCTTTCGGCAAGGGCCGTGTTGAACCTGTCCTCGAGGTTGGTGCGCTTGGCCCGGTAGTCCTCGATGTCCTGGGCCCACTGTTTCAAGGTGGCGGCCCCGTAGGTCAGATCCCGCGTGGTGTCCTCCCACAGGATGAGTTCGTCGGCGGCGGCCGTGGTGATGTCCCAGGCCACAAGATCGGTGAACTCGCCCGCGCTGCTACGGAAACCGGCGTCGGTCTCCTCTGTTTGTCCGGTGAGGGACAGACGCAGCTCTACCAGGGCTTCGGCGCCGCTGCGGATGGTGGCGGGGTCGGCGTCGATGTCGCCGGGAAGCCCCAGCGTGGGGGTGGATCCAGTCGTCATGTCGGTGTGCTCTTCTGGTCGGGGTCAGAAGTTGACGGGGATGTCCAGCAGGTCCAGGCCGTCGCGGAACTCGTCCGAAGCATCATGGTCGGTGGCCGCGATCTCCAGGTCGGCTCCTTGTACGTCTTGGGCGAGGTTCACGGAGTTCTGGGCGAGTTGGCTGATGTTTTCAAAGGTCTTGATCTCAAAGCTCTCTACGCCGGAGGCGACGTAGGAGGAGACGGCTTCTTTGAGTTCATCGGTGATGTCTTCGAGGGCGGGGGCCGCTGAGATGGTGCGGATGGCGAGTTCCTCGGCCTGTTCGGCTTCGTTCATCGCTTCGATGGGGTTGACCCCGGTGGAGGTGGACATAGGGATTCCTACTGGTTCAAGGCGTGAGGGAGCAACCAGGACGTTACCGTACGTAGTAGCCACGATTCAGGGCGAAACGGTGTTTACTGCTGTCCGGAAACGGCCATGGCTCCGCGAGGTCGAGCCCCATCTGCACTCACCTTGTACTGGGGAGCACACCAGGAGCACACATCGCCCAAAAAAGCCGCGAGGACCTCTTCCGAGGTCCTCGTGAACCCCGTTTGACCTGGGGTTTTGTGGCGCACCCGGCAGGATTCGAACCTGCGGCCGTCGGATTAGAAGTTCTATGGTCGCGTACCGTCACGTGTCGCTACGTACCGTTCCGTCCCACGCCATCCGAATCCGGATACCGTTCTGTGTCATGGCGTTCCGCCCGGTGACGTCCCGGTCCAAAACTGCGGAGCACGAACGGAGCACGCAAGCGGGGGAAGCGTCCGATGGTTAAGGGCGAGGTTTTCGGAGGATGGCTCTCGTGCCCTTGCAGTGCGTGCTCTACCAGCTAGCAACGGTTTCAGTTGTACTGGCTGTTGGGGAGGCCGTGAATCCTCCTGTTGGTGTAGCGGTCGGTCGAAGAACCCGCTCAACCTCCTCAGGGCTCGGCCGTGCCGATGACCCTCCATCACACCCGGCACAAAACACCGAAAGGAAGGGCCTTTCGCCGCAGGTGTGTCTTCCCGAGGCGAAGAGCCCTCCCGGTTTCCTCAGGCGTAGGAGTGCAGGCCACTGAACATGTAGTTCACCGCGAAGAAGTTGAACAGGACGGTAGCGAAGCCCAGCACGTTGATCCACGTCGCCTTGGGCCCGCGCCATCCGCCGGTCGCCCGCGCGTGCAGGTAAGCGGCGTAGATGACCCAGGAGATGAACGACCAGACCTCCTTGGGGTCCCAGCCCCAGAAACGGCCCCAGGCTTCGTCCGCCCAGATCGAACCGGCGATGATGCCGAATGTCCACAGCGGGAACGCGAACAGGATGAACCGGTGCGAGATGCGGTCCAACAGTTCGGGGCTGGGCAGGCGGCCCGCGATCCCGGCGACCTTCTCGCCTCGGGCACGCTTCGTCTCAGCCCGGTGCGAGAGGAGATAGGTGACTCCGGCCGCCCCCGAGACCATGGAGGCGCCACCCGCGATGTTCACGGCGAGGACGTGGATCGGTACCCAGTAGGACTGCAGCGCTGGGATCAGCGGTCCCGGGTCGACGTACAGCCAGCGGACGCCGATGCCCAACAGGATCAGCACCGGTACTAGCACGAACACGCCCAGAAAACGGGCCCGGTATCTCCAGGAGGCGTACAGGAGCCCTCCGACGGCTACCAGGCAGAGAGTGACGACGAACTCGAACATGTTGCCCCAAGGCCAGCGCCCCGCGGCGAGTCCCCGGGTGACGACCTGCGCCAGAGTGAGTAGGAAACCCGCTCCGGTGATGGCCAGGGCCAAACGCCCCAGGGCGTTCCTGGGTGCGGTGGTCTTTTGTTCGGCGCGTTCGGTGGTGATCACATCCAAGGGTCGGTTCTCCTGCTCTGAGCGGAGCGTCCTTCGACCCCAGAGCCGGCTTCCTGAGATTTCGGTGCGTCGGCCGAAGGCAGCCTCCAAGGCGAAGAGGAGTAGGGCGACCGCGTACGTCACCACCATGGCGATGATCAGGGTGTCGCTGGCCGAGGCCATGCTCTGTGCGATTTGATCGGGGCTTTCGCTGTTCACATCATTTTCCTTTTCGGTGGTTTCGGGCACGGCGCAAGTCGAAGGGGAGAAGACCCGGGGTTCGGCGTGCAGCCCGAAACCTTGGGAACAGGTCCGTTCGGGGCATGCCTGACACGCTGCTGCTCCTAGCGGTCGGCGACGATCAGTCCGGGAAGACAGGATTCTGTGGACGGCAGAGCCACCCCAGGGCCGTCAATAGGAAAAGGTGCTTTTGTACGGTGGTAGGAACAAGAGGGCTCCGCACGGGCTCAAAGGATCACGGTCGATCCTGGCGCCTTCCCGGGCCGGTAGGCCCGAAAAGAGCGAACTCAGGAACTGTGCCGGTTCTCCTGGGCCGTGAGGAAGGGGCGGAGGATTTCTTCGACCCTCGCCGAGGTGTCCTCCAGGGAGATACCGGACTCGATCATGCGCGAAGCCTTGTGGACTACGGCGTTGACCAGTTCCGCGGTGGCCGACGGGTTCGGGACTCCCAGAGCTTCCAGCGCCTCGGTCAGAGGGGCCGAGAGTTGGTCGTGCATCACGCGGCTGCGCTCGGCGAAGTCCGCTCCGGGCGAGGCGGCGGCCAGCGCTCCGGCCACCGCGTGCTCTCCGTCGGCTACCAACCGCAGGTTGGCGTTGGCGTAGGCGAGCACGCGCAGGGCCGGGGACGGTTCCCCGTCCATCGCGCCGGTCACCAGTTGCAACCAGCGGGGGAACAGGTCCTCGACCAGTGCGTCGAGCAGATCTTGGCGGGAGTCGAAGTACTGGTAGAGGCTGGAGCGCGCCAGGCCGACCCGGGCGGCGACCTTGCTCAGGGACAGGGCACCGCCGCCGACCTCGGCCAAGATCTCCCGCGCCGCGTCGAGCACGGCCCGACGCTGGTTGGCCTGGTGGTCAGCGAGCGTGGCCGCTGTGATCCGAGGCAAGAGCCCCTCCGTGCTCATTCCGATAGACGACCGTCCGTCATCTGCACGATCCGGTCGCAGTACTCCAGGACATCGTGGTCGTGGGTGACCATCATCGTAGCCACACCGGAGCGTTTGGTCTCCTGCGCGAGCAACCGGACGATCTCGTGACTGCGGGCACGGTCCAGCGCCGCCGTGGGCTCGTCCACGAGCAGGACCCCGGGCTCGCCCATCAGAGCGCGGGCGATTCCAACCCGCTGGCGCTCCCCACCGGAGAGCTGATGAGGCCGCCGGTTCGCCTTGTCACCCATGCCGACCTCTTCCAGGAGCCGCTGGGGGTCGCGCTTTCCGCCCCCTCGACCAAGGTGGGACATCATGCGCAACTGATCGGCGGCGGTGAGGGCTCCGAGCAGGTTTCCCGACTGGAACACGAAACCGATGTGGTCGCGGCGCAAGCGTGCTCGGGCCCGCTTGGACAAGGCGGTGATGTCCTTGCCGTTGGCACGGACGATGCCGGAGTCGGGCACCGTGAGGGCGCCGGCGACGGCGAGCAGGCTGGACTTACCGGCGCCCGAGGGGCCGACCACCGCGACCAGCTCACCGGGGCGCACGGCGATGGACACGTCGTCCAGGGCGGTGACGGTGGTGTCCCCATCGCCCAAGCGCAGGGTCACGCCTTCGAGAAGGAGTCCCTCGGCGTTCCTATCGGTGGGTTCTGCGTTGGATGCTGTGGTGATGGTCATCGCTGTCCTCCCAGGGCAGCCAGAGGGTCGATCGAGGAAATACGGATGATTGCGGCCATCGCGCCGAACAGTCCGAGAACGATCAGCAGGACCACCGCCGTCGCGACCGCGGCCCCCTCCAGGAGGAAGGGCACCCCTGAACCGGTGATCAGGGAACCGGTTCCCATGCCCACACCGAGCCCGAGGGCACAGAACACGACCAGGATGACCAGCGCCTGTCCAAGGCCGTCGCGCACGAGGTAGCCGGTGGAGGCGCCCATCGCGCGCAGCACGGCCAGCTCGTGCTTGCGCTGGATCGTCCAGACGGTGAAGAAGGCACCGATGACCAACGCGGAGATCGCGTACAGGAAGGCCTTGATCAGGTCCAGGGTCGAAGTCTCCGCGCTGTATCCGGGAGAGGCGGCGAAGGTCTCCTCCAGTGGCAGGCTCATGGTTCCGGCGGCGCTGTCGCCTGCGGAGTGGTCGATTTCCTCACCGGATTCCGCGCGCAGGGCCACGGCGGTAGCTTCGGTGTAGACGGCGGGATCGGCTTCCTGCTCGGGAGTGACACCGGCGTAGATCTCCTGCCAGGTCTCCAGAGGCAGGTAGGCGATGTCGACGTGGCCGTAGGTGTGTTTGTCCTCCAAGGATCCGACGACTTCCAGTTCGGTGCCCAACCGGTCCACGGTCAGGACATCGCCCAGGGTGATGCCGGCCTCGATCGCGCTCTGGGAGACGACCAGACCGTCGCGCTGCCCCAGGTCGTCGCCTTCGTGGGCCTGCGGAGCGAGGAAGGAGTCCTCCTCCACACCGAAGAGGGCCAGGTCGATGGGCACGTCGTTGTCGCTGCGGGCGTTGACGAGCAGGTTGCCGAAGAGCGCGGCCTCAGCGACATCGGGCTGCTCACGCCACTCCTGGAGCTGCTCCTCGTCCACACGGCTGCGGGAGAAGGAGGAACTGACCTCTGTTTCCTCGTCGAAGGCGAAGCTGTGAACGGGAAGGCGCTGGAGACCGGACACCCCGTCCTCCACAAGGCCCGAGGACAGCCCCGACAACAGCACCATCAGCACCGCGATCAGGGAGACGACTCCCCCCATCAGTCCGAAGCGGGAACGCGCGAACCACAGTTCGCGCATGGCTAGAAACATGTCGGACCTCTCTGCGTGCATGTGAGGGCGTCACTTGCCGACGCCACGTCGGTAAATATACCGACGGGGCGTCGGGAAGAGTTTCGGGGGGTACCTCAGGGCGCGTTCGTTGGATCCTGGGCGGTGGGCTGGCCAGAGCTCGCACGTCACCGAAGAGCGATGGCCGCGCCCCGAGGGGTGCACGGGTCTTCAACGCCCCTGCGAGGGATATCAACAGAAGTGGACCTAGCGCGACGAGCTGTCCTCATCGCTTCTGCGAGGTAGCAACGCAGGCGAAACCTCCGGCGTCTGAGCGGCCACCAGTGTTGTGTGCCGGGATCGCCTCCCGTCACTCGCTACCATCCCTCATCTGAGGGTCGAGAAGTGGCGGCTCGCCAGCACGGCCCGCCTCTAGACTCGAGCTCATGCCGAGAACCCTGTATCTGGTGTTGTCCGGAGCCCCCGCGCCGGAAGGGGCGACCGAGCTGGTCCAAGCCCTGCACAGCCACGGTTGGCAGGTGACGGTGTTGTCCACCCCCACGGGCGCGGACTTCCACGATCAGGACCAGTTGGCGGAACTGACAGGCGAACCGGTGCGCGTGGCGTTCCGGATGCCTGGCCAGGGCAAACCCCTTCCTCCCGCCGATGTGGTGTTGGCCTGTCCGCTGACCTTCAACTCCACGAACAAGTTCGCCCAGGGGCTGGCGGACAACTTCGCGATCGCCTTGCTGTGCGAGATGGTCGGATACGGGGTACCCACCGTGGTGGTGCCGCACTGCAAACCCCAGCTCGCCACCCACCCGGCCTTCGTCCGCTCCCTGGAAACGCTGCGCGCAATGGAGCCGGTCACCGTCCTTCACGACCCCGACGCCCCCTATGAGGACCGTCTGCCCTCCTGGCAGCAGGTCATCGACACCGTCAACCGGCTCTGACCGAAAGGCACAGCGTGGACCCCGTCACTCGAGGCCAGACGATCAAACGCGCCCGACGACGGCACGGCTACTCCCAGAGCGTGCTCGCCGGACTCGTGGGACGCTCCGAGTCCTGGCTCTCCCAGGTCGAACGTGGCATCTTGTCGGTGGACTCCCACGAGATCCTCATCCGCCTGGCCCGCGTCCTGCGCCTGGACCTGACCGAGTTGACCGGAACCGAAACCGAGGCGGTCACCGACATGCGCTACGACGCCGCCCGCGCGATCGAGCGGGCCATGATGCGCTACTCCACCCTTCCCCAGCGTTGGACTTATTCCGCATTCGAACGCTTGGGTTGAACCCGGGGGGGCTGAACGTACCCGTCACGTATCATATCCCTCGAGACCGCTCCACTGATTCTTGGAATCGGCGCAGGGTTTCGGTGTGAGCACGCCGTGGGCGATCCACGCCGCGGAGTACGTGGACGAGAACCCGTACATCTGACCGTTCACGGTCAACGCCACCCTCCAGTACATCGTGGCCACGTCTCCCGTGGTGAGGGTGATCGAACGCGGCGAAAGCGTCGATGCCTTCACGGTCGTAGCGGTGTATCGAGTGCTCACCCTGGTGTGAGGGCCTTCCTGGCCCGCAGAGCGGCGTATACGGGTCCGAGTGGGAGGACGGGCAATTTCGTCTCGACAGCGGTCATGAGGTGCTGTTCTCAGCTTTGGGCCGGCATTTTGGTCAGGTGCTGACGTACGTCGGGTTCCAGACGCTTGTGTACGGTGTCGCGCTCTGCGGCTTGGATGATCTCGGCTGCGATCACGAGTTGGGCGAGCCGGCCGCTGGGCGTGTTCAGCACGTCGGCAAAGGCGTTGCGAACCTTCTTGGCCGTCTCCGGCCGGGGCAGTGCGTAAGCGTGCAGGACGGCGGCGTCGTACCCGGCGGGGGCGAGGCCCCACCCTTCCCAGTCGATGATCTCCAGCGGGTCTGAGGTGAGGTTCGCCCAGTGTAGATCTCCATGAGCTGTCTCCCACTTCGGCACGGTCAGGTCCCTTCCCGCCAGTTCGGGGATGAACCGGGGGATGCGGTTGATGAACTCCTGTGTCATGACCTGGCGGCCGAGTGAGGTCGGAGTTTCACGGAGCTGGTCCATGCCATTGCGCAGTTCTCGCCACCAGCGGCCGGACACAGGGGGAGGACCGGTCAAGTAGGGGAACTCCGACAGCACCTGTCCTTTGAGGTGTTCCCATAGCTGAGCCTGGAATGCCTGATCGGCACGCTTTTCGGTCCATGCGTGCTCACCGAGCAGTGCTGGACGCGGTATCGCCTCGTCCAACAACACGTCTGCGAGTCCGGGGCCCTCCCACCGTTTCCCGCCTGGTCGAGGTGCGCTGTTCAGCCGCAACCAGGCGGGGACACCTTTGAAGGAGACCGGCCCGCTGATCGTTCTCCCGACCACCCCTCCGCGCAGCTCGGCTCCGGGATCGACCGCGACACTGAGAGCGCGAGCTGCATGGTGCCATCGAGGGATCAGGTCAGGGGACGGAGGCGAGGAGGTCACAGATCTCCTTGAGTCGGAGCGGAGACAACGGGTGGGAAGCGGCCACGTCGGCAGCCTCGTACCAGTGTCCGGCCTGGGTGGTGCTGACCAGCAGGCCGGTGAGTCCTGGTGTTGAGGCGGCGACTTTGAGAGCGGCCTGCGCGCCTGTGGAACCGGAGGAGACGTAGTCGGCCAGACGGTCATTGATGTGTGGGATGAGGTCCCCACCGTGGAGCGGAGCGGACCCCCACACCTCCAATCCTGCCTGCTCAGCCGCAGGGATGGGGCCCTGTTGGATCAGAGCTTCACGGAGGGGTTCGACCTCCACCATGGACACGGGCAACTGGATGGCGGACAGGCCTGTTCGAGACCCACCCGCCGCTTCCCGCGCGAGTCGCAACAGCTCAGGGACGGTGAACATGTCTTCGCTGAATCCGCTCCACGTGGCGATGCCGTAGCCGAGCAGAGTACCCGCGTCCCGTTCTTCTTCCAGAGCGAAGAACGCACGCCGGATGCCGGCGTGCAAAGCTTCCCGATCTCCGGTGCGGTGTTCGGGGCTGTGGAGGTACACCAGATCCAGACTCCTGCGTTGCAACTCTGCCCGAGACATCGCCACCTGATGGGTCACGTAGTCCGGGGTGATGCTGTGTCGCCGCAAGGCGTCGGCTTCGGAGATCACCCCGCTGGACAGTGCCGCCCAAGCCTGGTTGGTCGTCATGTGACCGACTTTGGTGGCGATCCGCATGTGCGGGTGTGCCGCGAGTACGGGCGCGATGGATGCCTGGTGGGTTCCGTCCCCGTAGACCGGGGCCGTATCGATGAGGGGACACCCGGCCGCAGCCGCGATGCTCGCCGAGGTGACGGCATCGCGGCTGCGGTAGGTGCCCAGGCCGAGCAAGGTCATCCTTCTTCGCCTTCCCAGACAAGGGCACCGTCCTCCAACAGCCTGCGGAGAAGGCCGACGAGGGTCTCCCGTGGGATGCCGGGGTCGAGCCGGCACAGTTCCTTCACCGTGGCGCTGTGCTGTTCGTCCAGATGGGAGAGCAGCGGGAAGACCTGGGCGGCGAATGTCCAGCGTCGTCCCTGAGCGAGATAGGTGAGGCTGCCCCCGGTCATGCTCAGGGTGCCTCGCTTGGTCGCCAGGCGCAGCCGAGTGGAATCGGTGAGCTCTCCGGTTACGGCGATGGGCAGGCTGAACGCCGCGCGAGCCGTGGCGGTCTCGTTCTGTCGCCCCCAGTACGCGCGCACCACGTCCGGGTCCTGGAACCGGGCGGTGATGAGCTCGGACATTCGGTAGGACCAGTTCGAGAACTGGCGGGGGTCACGCGGGACGTCGGTGCGGACCTCGTCGTGTTCGACCATGCCGGCGGTCAGCCAGGTGAGGAAGTCGGCTCCGGTTGTAGTGTTCAGCCCGCAGGTCAGGTGGAGGCTGGGTTCGCCTTCGGAGGCGGCGACCGCGTGCCAACAGCCTCGGGGGACATGGAGGATGTCGCCGGGTGCCATGACGAACTCGTCGATGGGGACGGTGGGAGCGGCCTCCTCGAACTCGACGTCGTTGTGCAAGGGGGCGGTCCGGGTGGTTCCGTAGATGCGCCACCGTTTGCGCCCCGCAACCTGGAACACGAGCACGTCATGGTCGTCCCAATGGATGCCGAACCCCTCCCTGGGTGTCCAGGAGGCGTAGGCGTTGGTCTGGATTCCGGTGCCCAGCCAGGACTCCAGACCGGAGACCGTCTCACCGATGGGCGAGTGCATCTCGTCGATCGCGTCCACCACCAGCGTCGCGCCCTCGCGGAGCTGTTGGTGGAACAGGTGGGGGGCGGGAGCGTCCCAGTCCGGCATGCGTCGGTAGCGGCGCCGCTGTGTATAGCGGCCCACGTCGATGCTCTCTCCAGCGGACAGGCGCAGGCGAGGGCTGTTCAGGCGTTGGGTTGCCAGGAGCCGGTTCAGGTCCTGCCAGGTGAGCAGGTGCGTGAAGACGTCGGTGGCGTTGTCGGGGGCGGGGTAGCGCCGGTGGTGGCGGCCGAGCACCTGGGCGGGGAACGAGTCCCCGCCCAGACGGCCGCTGATCAGGTCAGCGGACAAGATTGTGCCTCAGTTCCTAGTGGAAGCCGTCGTTGGTGTCGGAGCGGCCGGTACCGCCACCGTCGGAGGGCTGGTCGCCACGCGAGCGCAGGGTGGCGATCTCCTCCACCGACACCAGCAGGTCGTCCACAGCGGTTGGGGGAGTCGAGACGGGGGCGTGCGTGTTGACAACGGTCATGCTGTTTCTCCTTCGTTGTGGTTGTGACGTGTTCGGGTAGACGCAGGGGAGGTGCGCGTGCCGGGGGAAGAAGTACGCATGGCTTGGTGAACATCGGTGCTCAATCCCGGGATGTGGTGAGCGAGCAGGTTGGAAGGGTGTGACGGGTCGGGGCACACCCGAGGGGAGGGTGTTTCCCGAGACTGGTTCACTGCACGGCCACGCCTGGTCACAGCGCGGCTGTGGCGCGCAGGTCGGAGCGGTGCACCACCGCCCACACGGTGAGCGGTTCGCCGATGCTGCCGAGTACCCCGAAGCGTCGGCTGATTCCCTGCACGAGGGCCAGGCCTCGGCCGTCTTCCGCGTCGGCTTCGGAGACCTGGACGGAGGGGAAGCACAGGCGCGAACCGGGACGTGGCCCCTGGTCCAGGACACCGATACGGATCACGGAGTTTCCAAGGAAGGCCACCTGCAGGGTGAGAAAGCCGCCTTCGTCCCCAGAAGCGGAGTGCGTACAGGCGTTGGCGGTGAGTTCAGCCACCAGCAGTTCGAGGAGGTCCGCTTCGGTGGTCGGGAGCCCGGTCACGTGGCGAACCCAGGCGCGGGCTTCGCGTACGGCCGGTGATGCCGAGCTGAAACAGGCTGCGTGACGCCGACCAGAACAACGGGAGAGCTGACCGGTGGAGTACCCGGGCACACGCCGGGGAAGTCGAGGCGTCACCACTGTCGAGGGTACGGAGATCGTCGCTGCGTGCACTGGTCCACCACCTGCGTTAGCCGTGCTCTGAGTTCAGAGTTCCGGAGTCGGTTCGGATTCTCATGGTGAGGTGCGGAATTACGCAGGTAAAGATGCCTGTCAGTACTCCGGAACTATCGCGATCACTGCGGAACTTGTGGGAATCAGTCGACGCTGAGTGGAATTCTGAGACAGGCTGTGCACATGCCCTCCAGCGACACCACGAAAACAGACAAAAGGGTTCTTATTGCCTACGGGGCTGAGGTGCGGCGGTTGCGCAAGGAGTCCGGATTCACCCAGACCTCGCTGGCCAAGAAGGTGAGCTCCTCGAAGACAGGGGTCTCCGACCTCGAACGCGGGCTCGTGACGCCCTCCGCGCAACTCCGCGACGGCCTGGACAAGGCCCTGGCTCCCGGAAAACTGAAACACCTCTGGAAGGAGCTCACCGGTTCCGGCGGTGAGATCTGGAAGTTCGAGATCGCCGGGATGATCGACAGCGCCGCGGCCGTCTATGAGTACGAGATCATGGTCTTCCCGGCCTACATGCAGACACAGGAGTACGCCCGAGCACTCATCAGGTACGCGGCCCCCTGGCTCCCGTCCAACGAGGTAGACGCACGGGCCAGGGAACGTGCCGAACGCGCGGTCAAGATCGCTGCCGCCCCGACGCCCCGCATCTGGGCGGTCCTGGACGAGTCCATCCTCAGCCGAAGGTACGGTTCCGCTGAGATCGTGCGGGAGCAACTGGAACACGTGGTGGCACTCGCCGAAAGTGAACGTGTCAGCATCCAGATCGTCCCCGCCTCGGAACCTCGACATCCCGGTAATTCGGGAGCCTTTAAGCTGATTACCACGGATTACATCCCGGAGGTGCTCGTTGCGGAGTCCATCCGTGAAGGACAGGTGATCACCAACACGGTGGAGGTCGCCAACTATCGGATGGCCTACACCGCGCTACAAGGAGTAGCCGGCAGCCCGGAGCAGTCCCTCGCCAGGATCCGGGAAGAAGTGGAGCGGCTCCGTAATGAGCAAAAGAGGTTGGAGCGATGAACAAGTCACCGGTGTCACCTGGTACGGACTGGCATAAGAGCAGTTACAGCAACGGGGGCACCAACTGTTTGGAGGCCCGTGAGGGCGCTCGAGGAACGGATGTTCGCGATTCGCAGCACCCCGGCCTCGGCCACCTTCGATTCGCCCCGCCGGAGTGGGTCGGCTTCCTGCAGGGCGTGAAAGCCCATCGCCGCACGTAGCAGCACCTACCGCCCCGGAGTCTCGTTGATCCGGGGCGCTCCGTTGTTCCGTGTGTCGTAACGACGAGAGCGACCGCGTGTTCGCAGGCGAGGCGAGCTCTCCGCTTTCCCCATCCGTCGGTTGCTTTCGTTCCGGTGCAGACGAACCTCCAGGATCGGCTTTTTCAGGCGCGACCTCGAGCTCCGCCTGGCCCTGTCCCGGTGGGGACTCACCGAGCCCTGGTGGTGCGTACGCCCGCTCCTGCCCGAGCTCGTCGGAGGCCGAGACAGGACGGCGCCCAGCGCGCACCTTCTCTTCCTCCGTGAACACCTGGAATGGGTGGCTCCAGCGTCAGTTCGCTCTGATCCCGGACAGGAAGTCGGCCCAGGCCTGGGTGGGGAAACCCAGTACGTCCAGGTGGGGGTTCTGGTTGTCGCGGACCAGCGTGCTGGGGCCTTCGGAAACCTCCACGCAGGTTCCGTGCTCGTTGCTGTAGCTCGACTTGTGCCAGGGCGTCGTCTTGTCGTTCATGTGGGGACCTTCCTCAGGGGAGTTCGGTGATCCGGGCACGGATCAGGTCGCGGGAGCGTTCGGGGGAAGCGGCCGCGGCCCGCAGGTGCTGGGACCTGAGTTCATGGTGTTGCACATCCTCCTGGGCGTCGAACAGCAACCCCTGGGGTGGGACGTCCACATGGCCCACGCGGTCGTCGCCGATCCACAGCAGGGAGAAGCCGTAGTTCAGGCTCATGCCCTCGGACTGCGGGAGCACTTGGAGGTTGATCGTGGGGTGCTCGCTCAGCTCCAGGAGGTGCTGGAGCTGGGTGCGCATCACCTTGTTACTACCGATCTGGCAGGTGAGGACGGGTTCGTCGATCACCCACCACATCTGCGGGGGAGCCTCACGCCGCAGGATGCTGCGGGTTCGCTCCACACGGGCTTCCAACCTGCGTTCGCGTTCGGCTTCGTCGGGCACCGCGCCTCGTTCCATGAGGGCCCGGACGTAGTCGGGGTGTTGGGCCAGGCCGCCGAACAGCCCGAGCGTGTATTCGAAGATCTGCTCGGCCTCGTACTCCAACGGGTAGTACGCACCGCCGGGGACGTCCTCGTAGGCGTTCCACCAGGCTGCGGACCGGTTGCGGCTGGCGGCCTTGGCGATGTGGGCGAGCTCTTCGCGGAGTTCGTCAGGGGCCTTGTAGAGGCGGCACAGGGCGTCGATCTCCGGTCCGCTCAGCCGTTTCCACTTGCCGTTCTCCATCCGGGAGACCTTGGACTTGTGCCAGCCCATCGCCTCGGCGGCCTCCTCCTGGGAGAGCCCGGTCTGGGTGCGTAGCCGTTTGAGCCGGCTGACCAGGTAGTGCCGTCGGGCGGGTGAACCGTGGACCGGAGTGCCCTCGGGCATCTCCACCTCCTGTCGTCGCTGTGCTGGCGTTGTCATCTTCCCACTGAAAAAGAAGCACGCATCGTTACTCATTGTACGCATATCAACTTGCTGCGCTTGTAATTTGCGTTGTTGCAAATCAATATGGACCTACCGCAGATCGATAGCCGAACCGGTGGGAGACCTGCGGTGCCGATTCAGAGGTGACACGGGTTCAGAAGCGAACAGACGAGGTGGTGCTGGATGAGCGGGGTCATGTGCACGTGGAGGCGTCCGAGGGCGGCGGACGTGGGGCTCGCGCGAGCGCTGGTCGACCAGGCGTTGGCAACGGCCGAGATCGGTGAGGCCGGGCGAGGCGTGGCCCGACTGGCGGTAAGCGAGGCGTTCACCAACGCGCTGGTGCACGGCCGACCCGAGGTCGGGGTGGAGGTGTGGGCACGGTCGGGGCATTGCGGAGTGATCGAGGTGTACGACGCCGAACCGACCCTCCCGTGCTTCCCCGAGAGCGGGGAACTGGTGGGGCTCCTGACCGAGCACGGGCGGGGACTGGCTCTCATCCAGGCCTTCACCCGGCAGGTGTGCGGGGTCTACCGCTGTGGCCAGGGCAAGCGGGTGTGGTTCGCGGTGGACTGCGATGGGGCCGAACTCAACGCCCCAGAGGTGCGCGGCCTAGTCGAGGAGCGTGCCCGTCGCCGGCTTCCCGTGCCCACGATGCCCGTGATCTGAGCCGGATGACGACGGGAAGTGCAGCTCGGCTCTTCAGGGCCGATGTCGCCCGTGGTCTTCACGAACCAGACGAGATGAGGTGCCCCGGCTGGTGAGGCAACACCGGCCGGGGCTTGAAAACCCCCGGATGAGCAGGAGGAGATCGTGGAAAAGCATAGCGGGCGACACCGCAAGCGCCGACAGGGCTGGGGTGCACATCTGCGTTGGGCCCTCGGGGTGGTGCTCGCCGTCTTGTTCTGCAGCCCTACCGGGCGCAGTGCTCGACTCGCGGTCGAGGTCCGTCCACCACTGTCAGCGTGGCGTCCGGATGGAGGCCGTGAACCTGACCTGGACAGGGTTGTGGGCCAGGTGCGGGTGAAGGTTCCTCGGCCCCGTGCTGGGGAAGCGCACACGGACCCGCACACGGCTGGTCCGCCCCACCGGCGGGAGTTGTACACGGGTCGACACGGGTGGTGTGAGGACGATGACGGGGTGCGCGGCGTGCGCCTCTACCTGGCCGTGCACGAGAAGAACCAGCATGTCCGGCGTCGCGCGAAGCCGGTGTCACCGGCACCCCGCCGAGAGGGCACGGTTCCCGGGGCCACAGGAGTGGGTGGTGCTGAGCTGCCTCTTGATATGAGTGACTTGGCCGCAGTGGTGCGTCAGTGGCAGGCGCTGCGGCAGCCCGTGGCCTGACCTCGCACAGAAGCGTCCAGGGCCGTTCCCTTCCAGGGGCGGCCCTGTTGTGATGGCCTGGTCCGCCAGTACTGGAGATGGCGGGGTCGTGGGGGCCTGTCGACGTCGTCGACCGACGCGGTGCCGGTGAGTGAGATCCACTCGGTGGTCACCCGCACGGGCTGAGTGCGGCGTACGAGGGCGGTGGGGGATGGCAGTAGTGCTCAAGATGACGAATTCCGAAGAAAACTTGTGAGGGTGTTTCTTCGACGAATCGACACCACACTGTCGTGCTGGAAATGATCGAAGAAACGAAACCCATCATCCGATTCAAGGAGGGTTCTCCAGGTCGTCCCACACTCGAAGTCCTCGGACCCAGGTCTGTGTTGAGGGGCCTGTGAGAGCCAGTGAATCAGTACTCCAACGCACCCTCCACCGATCACTCCAACGACCCCTCCCGCCCTGTGGACCCCCCTGAAACACTCATTATCGCAGGTCAGGGCCGATTTTAGGGGTGTGACTCACGTCCAGACTTATACCCAGTGGGTAGTCACCTTCACGTAGGGGGCGGCGGCCCCCGGCGGTGGCCCCTTGGCCACTCGCCCCATGCGCCCCCTTCTGGTCCCTCCCCAGCCCGCCCCTCTGCCCCTTCTTCGCTCCTTGAGTGTTCACGCATGACTCAATTCTTCTAGGTGTTCAAGGGTGCATGCTTCGGCCGCAGTCTAAGTGGGGGCCTGATCGGTTCATCCTTGTTTGCGCTCGATTCTCTGATAAAGAATTGAGTGGCCAAAGATGTATTCTTGGATGTGAGGAATAGCGGCGCGGAGTGAGCGCGAGGCCTGGGGCGCTTCATGTCCGGGGCCGTGGTCCCCGGGCTCGGGGTTGGCGTGGGGTGCCGGGGCCGGGCGGTTCCCGCCCTGTTCGGATCGTGGGGCGGTGTGGGGCCACCAGCGCCCCGCTGTCGCCCCAAACACCCCGGCCCCGGCACCCCTGTGGCCAGCGCCCCACGGGGCCAGTGGTGGCCACGGCCATCGAAAAGGGCATAGCGCCCGTATCGGGCGGTGTCGGGGTGGGGAGGCCAGGCAGAGGGTGTTGGTCAAGGCGCTTGAGCGTCAGGGCGAGTTCGAGTGTGGGTGTTGGATCCTCGCGCTGCGTGGGCTTGCCTTGAGGTGTTGGCCGTGGGTTCGGCTGTACAGGTGGCCTCGGGCGGGTTGGGGCGCTCCAGCACGTACTTCACACAGCACACCTGCCAGAGCGTGTTCCCGCATACGGCGACGACGGAGGCCGG
>NZ_JBSHCT010000044.1:0-20768 GCF_053615935.1 Nocardiopsis sp. NPDC055879 | reverse complement strand
CCTCCCCGGCGGGGGGGGGGGGGGGTGGGCGCCCCCCCCCCCCCGCCGAGGAGGGAGGGGCCGCCGCCCCCTACGTGAAGTTGACTACCCACTGGGTATAAGTCTGGTTTTGAGCCACACCCCTAAAACAGCATCTGACCTGCACAAACGCTCTTTTTAGGGGGGTCCACAGGCCTGGAGGGGTCGGTGGAGGGGTCGGTGGAGGGGTCGGTGGAGTAGTGATTCACTAGCTCACTGGCTCGTGATTCACCCCAGATCCGCCCCTGATCAGCCCCAACCACCTTGGAGCTGGCAGGCCCCGAGGAGTCACACCAAGGCGTACTCCTGGACCATGCGCTGGGTTTTCTTGGAGGGCTTTTCTCCGATCTCCTCCAGATGGTCCTTCAGCTCCCGGTAGGCCAGATGCGCTTTCTCGGGAGACCCTGCTTCACAATGCGTTTTGATGATGGATTGATAGAGTGGCTCGTTGCATCCATCAAATGCAATAGCCGTTTCTAGTTCCTGGATTTTCTCGACGGTAGATTCTTTCTTCTCGGCCAGGTGCACGCACGCGGATATCACCTCTTTGACACAGTACTGGCGCACGACCTCGATCCACGGCGCTCCACACTCGGCAAGGATCTTCTCCTGATGGATGTCGATGATCTCTCGCAACTGGTCCTCGGAGACACCTTGCGGGTTTTTCTTGACCGTCGTGGCCAATCGCAGGAAGGTCCACATGTCCACATCGAACAAGTCTTCGTCCAGGCGGTAGAGCCCTGACTTGTCTTTAATAACGACCCAGGCCTGGGAGTTTTCAGTGATCGTGCGGAGCGTGTGGCGCAGACTGTGAATGGCGTTACGGCGCTGAACGTAGGCCTTGGCCGGTTCGAGTTCACCGAAGCACTCGGCATCGATCTGCTCGGCCTCGACCCCTTCAGGGTGTACCGCCAGGTAGGCGACCAGAGGACGGGCCGCTGAGCGCAGCCCTTGGATGTGGCGCCCGTCAAAGGTCAGTTCCGGCTCGGTGCCCGAGCCGAACATCCGCACCCGCACGACAGCAGTAGAGGTACTGGGGCCGGTCGGGGCGGCTGGGCCCTCCTCGCCCACAAGCGGGATCCGGAGGTGCGGGGTCTGTGCCTCCTCTGAGCAAGACTCCTGCTCCTCCTGGTCTTCTGCCTTATATGAGTCCTTATCGGGTCGGGGATCGGGGCCGCGGTGACGCAGTGGTTCGGGCAAGTCGATGCGGCCTTGAGCCCCGACCAAGTAGGCGTGGTCCAGGTGCTGACAGTGCACGGCCGGCATCGACTTGTTCTCCCCGAGCACGCACACCACCGCTTCGGGCAGGCTGATCTGCGGCTGCATAGAGTCGGTGTCCCACGGGGCGGCCTCACACACCACCAACAGCAAAGGAGCCCTCTCCGGCCCGCTGTCGACAAGGTCCTGGGAATCCTCTTCCATGCGGGTACGTGCTTGGGACAGCACCAGGGTTTGCACCGCGATACGCGCCTGGGCCAGGTCCGACACGACCTGCAGCCCATCACCGAACGAACGCCCTTCCTGCAGCACCTCGGCCACAGCTCGGGTCACGACCACCGGCGAGGGCAGATGGTCCGTGACCACAGCGGCCAACACGGCAGCGGCGTGTGCCCCGGTGAAGGCCACCCCCTGGGCTGTGTCGACCCGAACGCTCTGGCCCACCAACATGTAGCCGTCTGAGCCGATGATCCCGTTCTCGGCTCCTCCGAGGTCACGACGCATCAGCCCACCACCGTCGGGTTCAAGGCCCGGTTCAGCCTCGATCGGGCCCTCCTCGCGCTGGTCCGGAGTCACCTGGTTTTTGGGGGCCTTCGTGCCGGGCCGAGTGCGTCGTGTGTGGGCCTGGCGGCGCCCGGCCGCATACCCCACCCCCACCCCCACAGCTCCAGTCACCGTGCCCACCAACAACGGGTTCGGGCCGTCGTTACCGCTGGTGGTGGTCACGTCCAGGTGCACCTGCTCGGGCAAGGGCTCGGACAGTTCCTCTGCCTCATTCTTCTCGTCTTCGGTCTTCTCTTCGGTGCTCGGTTCCTCAACGCTGGAGGGTTGGAGGGTGTAAGCGATTTCCACACGCCGGTGCTCGGCGTAGGAGGCACTCGGATCGGTGGGTGGCTGAGCCGGCCCCACCCCGGCAACCTCGAACTCGACGGGCTCTTCTAGGTGTTCGGCGAGGTAGTCCGCGACCGCTTGGGCGCGCCGCTCCGACAGATCTTGGTTGTAGTCGGGGTCGCCCACCGGGTCGGTATGCCCGGTCACCACGACCAGGGCGTCGACCAACCCGAAGTCCTCGATCATGCCCAGGGTCGGCTCCAACGAGTCGCGCATGTCGGAGGTGAGATCGGCGGAGTCAAAGCCGAACCCGGACAGGTTTCGAGCCCTCTCGACCACCCCGTCTTCCTCCGGGCCTCGATCCTCGGATGCGAGTGTCTCCTGCACTTCCGACACTGAACGGGCGGGAACCTCAACAGCGGTGTCGGATTGGGCTGCCACGGCCGCTGTGTGCGTGCTCGCCGCGGTGGCTCCTCCGGTGGCCAGGACCCACACCAAACGCACCAGCCCCACCCGGGGCACCAACCCGCGCAGCAAGGCAACGAGGTCCAAGACGATGACGAACAGGTAAGCGGCCCACACTACCCACAACAAACCCACGAACACCGCGAGGACGACCTCTGCGGGCAGGGTGCCGCCCCGTAGGTACTGCCACAACCACACCCACGAAACGTCCTCCCCCAGCGGCCAGCCGAGCCTGGACGCCAGGACCGGCAACCCGATCAGCATGGCCACCGAGAGCAGCGCTTCTCCGATAACCGACCACGGGCTTTTGGGCATACCTCTTACGCCTTTCTTCTTCGTGAACTGTTCCCTCGTGCTGCACAGGTCGGGCCCGTCAGGGTTGGTGGGCGGTCGCGCTCGCCTGAGCCTCGATCTCGGACTCGGGGATCGGCAGCAGCGCCGGTGAGTAGACAGCTCGGGCCAGGACCACGACCTGGCCCTCTTGAACCACGACCCGCCCACTCACTCCCACCGTGTCCATGTGTTCCAGCGCCGCCCCCTGAGCCTCCTGCGCATCCAGAACCGGAGCCCCTTCCATGAGGGTGGTGGTCTGGTCCACCTGGTGGGTGCCCGCTCTGGCCGCTGAGTGCGCGAGCGTCATCAGCTCCGCTTTGGCCACCAGCATCTGCCCGCCCTCCCACAGCAGCGCGAACACCACCCCGAGCAGCGGCATCAGCATGATCAGGAAGACCGATGCCTGGCCCCCATCCGACCGGTAGCGGCGACAACAGCACCCGCGATCAGGGGTAGGGGCGGGGGCGTTCACGGGTTCGTCCCTCGATAAGGGTCCACCGGAGAAGACGCACTCGCCGACAGCATGCGCTGCCCGCCGAGACCGCCCAGATCCACCACCGTCACCGTGCACTCCACCTCAACTTCCACTGTGCCGCCCGGACCGAACCCGTTGGTGTCCACACGCGCGGAGAATGGAGTGCACACCAGCCCCCGGTTAGTGAGTTCCTGTTCGGCGGCCTGCCGGGCCTGGGTACGCGCCGCATCCGCCTCGCGTTGCAGCGAGGCGGACCGCGCCGCTGCCGCCGCAGCGTCCTGAGTGATCAAAGCAGCCGAGACCTGGCGACCGGCCACGACCATCAACACCAAAGCCAGCACGATCACCGGAACCAGGAGGGTCAGTTCCACCGACGCACTCCCTCGATCGCTTCGGTCCCTCATACACCCCTGGTCGCAAGGTTTGTGGACGGTCATGGGGCCAGGTGTTCTACCGGGCCCGACACCTGCGAGGAGACCGGCACCCGCGCCCCGGGCAGCAAACTCGGAGCCTGGCCGCTGACCCGAACCCGCGCCCGCTCTGGGCCCCGTTCGGCCTCGACCTGCACCGCCCGCAGTACACTCCCGCCCAGCTGGTCGTGGGCCTGCTCGGCCCGCTCGTAGGCAGCAGTCGTGGTCCCGTCGAAAGCGCGGGCGGCCGACAAGGCCTGGGAGGCAACCGTTTGGGCGCGGTGCTGGGCATGTGCCCACAGCCCTACCTGCACCACAGCCAGCACCATCACGAACAGCACCGGCAGGACGAACAACGCTTCAGCACTGCCCCGGTCACTGCGACTCCCCCACCAACAGCGGGGACGAGCGCGGAGGTAGGCGGGGTGGGTCACCGGTTCACGCCCAAGTCGATGGACTCCGCTGCCGAAGTGAACTCACCGATAAGGATGCCGCCGACCACCGTGGCGATGGTGATGGCCACCATGATCGTCAACACCCACTCCGTGGTCGAAGAACCCTCATCCGACGTGACGTTGCGCGTTGGGACGAGTCGCGTGCGTACACGACTCCAGGCATGGCGAAGAGCGCTCTTCACTCTGGAAACTCCTTCTACAGACTCAGAAACCGGCCATCACGTGGACCAGGGCGACGTAGACGATCAACAGCAAGAACCCCGAGACCAGCCCCATGGTGGGTAGCGCCATGCGCTCGGTGGCCGCGAGCGCGGCGGCCTCGGCCTCGGCCAACCGGCGCGCCCGCAACGACGTCGCTTTGGCCGTCAGCGAGGTGCGGGTGCGCGCACCCGAGGCGCCGCCGAGCCGCAGCGAGGCCGCCAGTTCGGAGAGTTCACGCACTCCGCTCTCCACCGCTAGGGCTTCCAGTCCTTCCCACGGGGGGCGGTGGCGCACCGTGGCGGTGTGCACCGCGTTGCGGATGCGTTCAGGTGCCACTCCGTTCCCGTGCTGGAGCGCTGTGGTCAACGCCCCGTTGCTACCGGCACCGGCCGCCAAGCCCATGACGACCAGGTCCGCCAACGCCGAGGTGGCTGCCCGCAGCTCGGCCCGCTGACGGGCCGCCGCGCTCCGGGCCGCAATGTCGGGGGCCAGCACACACCCGGCCAGGACCAGGAGGGCGGCCAGCTCTACCGGCAGACTCTGCGGGAGAACACCACGAGCAGCCAGGAGCACCAGGGCGAGGAACAGGCCAAGGCCGCTCGAAGCGGCTTTCTCGGCCCGGTAGTCCTCAACCGAAGTATCCGCCTCCGCCAAGGTCCTGGTCATCTTCGGCCCCGGTATCCCGGCATGGATGAGCAGCCTGCCCGCACGATGGCCTACCCGTCGACTCCAACCCCCGTGACGAACAGGGCGGGCTTTGAATTCCGGTCGTGGGGTCATCTGTTCGATCAGAGTGGGGCGGCGCAGCGCATAGGCACCAACGCACACTCCGGCCCCGAGCATGCCCCCGGCCAGTCCCAGCATCATGATGCTCACCGGCCACCACCCGCCCCTACCGCGGCCGTCCCTGTCACGGGTGTCGGGGAGAAGGGGCGCGGCTGCTCGACCGGGGCGGCCAGACGGGCGAGCCAGAAGAACGACAGAGCCCACACACCACCGACCAGGCCAAGGATCAGCTGGCCAGTCATCGTGCTCAGAGGTTCGAGGAAGGCCGGGTTCAGGGCCACCATCCCCATGAGCATGATCGTGGTCGCGGCGGCGATGATGCGCACCGAGGAACGCACCCTCGCCCTTGAGGCCGACACGCGGGCAATACTGCTCGCCCGCTCCCGAGCCGCCTCGGCCAGACGCGAGAGAGCACCGGCCACGTCCCCGCTCTGCTGAGAAGCCCCCATCGTCAGGGGCAGGGCGACCAGATCACCTAGGTCCGAATCGATCTGGCGGGCGAACACCGGGGCAGCCTGCTCCATAGGCTGACCCGCTCGCAACCTGGCCTCCAGCCCCCGCACCTGAGCCCGGATCGACTCCGGGACGACCGGCACTGTCGCGGCGATGGCCTGATGCAACCCGGAAGCACCGCTGATCATGTCCCGCAGCTGCTCAGCCCACGACGCCAACGCCTCCGCGAGATCAGCTTGTTTGTGGGAGGTGGTGTCGGGGCCGAGCAGGGCGGGCATCCACCACCCGGCCGCCGCCGCGAGCACCACCCCCACCGGCCAGCCCGTCACCAGAGCCACCAGCGCCCCGGCACACACCGAAGCCGCCAAGCGCACCCATGTGTCGCGTTGGCGCAACACCCGCTTCCACCCAGACGAACTCGAGTTGTCGGGCGTGCGTCGAGGCAGAAGGCTTACCACGTAGGCGGCGCACGCGGTACCAGCCCCCAACAGGACCCCGCCGATCGCGAAGCCTCCTACTGTCCAGTCCCAGGCGGTCATGACGCCCACCCCCGCAGCGCGTAACCCACCCGGTTCAGGCGATCCGCGACAATCCCGGAGGGGGCACAGACCAACTCACCCGAGGAGGCTTCCGGCGTGCGGTGGTAAATCTCGTTGGAGCTCACCTGCTCACCCTCGGCCCCCACCACCTCGCGCACGCTCGCCACATACCGCTCCCCTTCCGGGGCGGTGTCGATGTGCACCACCAGATGCAGGGACGCACCCACCAGCGACGCCGTCGCCGAGGCGGTGAGGCGTTCTGGGCTTTGGGCGCAGTAGGCGGCCAGCTTCGCGAACACCTGCTGGGAGCTGGAGGCGTGGATGGTCGACATGGAACCGTCCGTGCCCATGCTCATAGCGTTGAGCAAAGCGAGGGTCTCTGGGCCCCGGGTCTCCCCAACGATCACCCGATCCGGACACATCCGCAACGCCGCCCGCACCAACTCCGCCAATGTCACTTCACCGACGCCTTCCACGTTGACGGGGCGTCCTTGCAGGGCTTGGACGTCCAGCCCGGTGTCGGCCGAGCGGTGCAGACCCAGTTCGAAGGCGTCCTCCACAGTGATGAGTCGCTCGCCTTCCAGGGTGCCCAGCAATGCGCGCAGCAGGGTGGTCTTCCCAGAGTTCGTCGCACCGGAGATGAGCACGTTCAATCGAGCCTGGACGGCGGCTTGGAGCAGGTCCCGTGCGGTCTGATCAACCATCCCGGAGTAGGCCAGATGACGCATCCGTAGGTACTGGGCGGGGTGGCGGCGGATCGTCAAGGTGGGGCGGGCCGCAACACCCGGCATCACCGCCGACAGCCGCTCTCCGCCCGGAAGCTCCATGGACAGGATCGGAGCTGATACGTCGAACCTGCGCTCTCCGCCCGGTGCGCGAGCGGCGGCCCGCTGCACCAAAGCCACCAGCTCATCGTCGGTGGCCACAACCGGAGCGCGGCGCTCCCTTCGCCCACCTCCGAAATCGACCACAACTTCGTCGGAGCCGGTGATGTGGATGTTCTGCACCCCCGGCTCGACCAGCAACTCCTCCACTGGCCCCAACCCGAAGACATGGTCCAGAACCAGGCGGCGAAGGCGCGGTTCGTCCACCGCTTCCCGCGTTCCCCGAGCCAGAGCCGTACGCGCCCGCTCCTCCAGCAACTGGTCCACGAGCTGGCCCACCGACTCGGTGCCCGCTGACTCCTCGGGATGGGTGACGAGGTGTTCGGTGACACGGCCGGCCAGCTCCACCGCGGCCGCACGCAACGAGTCCTCAACGATGGCTTCCCAGGGGACGGATGTCAGGCCGGGGACCTGGTGCATCGTGGTCATGCCGCTTGCACCTCCAACACCCGATTCTCCGCGCCCAGGCCCAAGCCCTCGAAGTCATCACACAACTCCGCCAGCGCCTTGGCGGCCTTGATGAGCGGCATCCACTCCAAACCGTCAGGGTCGCGGCGCTGGGCCCGCCACGCAGCCAGCCGCTCCCTCAACCGCTGGGGCGGGTGGTGCTCGCCCCGCACCAGCCCAGCTCCGGTGGGGTCATGCGGAATACGCGCCCACACCGGCAATCCACCGGCGACTTGGGAGACTTCGCCGCCCGTGTGCGGGCACGCCCCGGTGATGGCCAGGCCAACCCGGACCCCGTCTTGGCGTAGCGAAGCCAAGGCCGGGGCACACACCCGCAGTCGCTCGGCCTGCTCCACCTGGCCCGCCTGGCTCAGAACCACAACGGTGTCGGCGTGGCGGAGCAGGGTCGCCCCCGCAGACCCCGGCACCGCACGCCCCACATCCACCACCGTCGCCCTCCCCGACTTCAGTAGGCGGGGGTTGCGGGCGAGAGCATCCACCGCGTGGCCTGCCTCGAGCGGGTCGGGTGGGGCCGCCACGACCCTCAGCCCTCCCGGTAGCTCCATCGCATGGCGCAACAACGGGTGAGGGCCGCTCTCTCCAGAGCTCTCGTTCAAGGTCACCGTCATCGAAGTGTCCGCAGGCACGGGGGAGCGCGAAGCAGCAGCCAACGACACCAGACCCTTCGGGCCTGAGCCCACGTTCATTCCGTGCCAGGCCGCCACATCACCTCCCGAGGCATCGGCCTCCACCAGCACCGGAACCGTCAGCACTCCGCTCGGCCATGCGGCGGCCATGGCCGTGGCCAGACTCGTCACCCCCGGAGCCCCGCTCAACGAGCACACCGCCACCACCGTCATTCGCTCCCCTCCCCGTCCTCGCCCTCGGACTGTGATTGTTCGTGCGGGTTGACCACCGCGATGTGCACCTCACCCGCAGCGACCGTCCCCGCCGCTCGGCCCGCTTCCTCTCGCGCCACCACCACCTCCACCACCTGGCCACCGGGGCCAAACCCATCACCGCTGTCCGCGACCACGCGATGTACCAAAGCGGTCACCGCCCCCGAACCGTCCTGCGCGCTGTCCCCCTCGTCCTCGGCCACCTCCGGTACACCCCCGGCCGGGATCAGGTCCACCGTCGCGCCCGCCTCCAACCCTTGAGGAAGCACAGCGACGGGGACTGTGAACAGCGCCGACCCCTTCTCCGGCCACACAGCCGTCTCCGACACCGCGCCCGCCACCAAAGGGGACCCCGCCGAGACTGGGCGAGCCAGCACCATCCCCTCCACCGTGTCCGGCGCCAACAACCGCAGTCCCTCACTCGGCGCAACCTCGACCGAGGTGAGGTCCTGAGCAGCGATCACGTGCCCGGCAGGCAAATCAGCGGCGAGCACCGCCACCGGCAGCGTGTCTTCTCCCGCGAACCCGACCCAGGCCCCGGCCACCCCGCCACCGGCGATCAACGCGGTGGCCAACAACGCCCACTTCCACGGGCGACGCGATGTCGCCGCCAACCGCACCGACTCCCACTCCCGCCCCTCGCCAGACGGTGCCTTATCTTTATTTTTCTGGTTGGTTTGCTGGGGATTCGTGAGCGCGACCATCCCACCCTCTCTTTCCATACCTGCCTCTGCTGCCTGGTCAGTCTGTGCGGGTGACGACCGAGTGGATCTCACTCACCGCGACCGCTTCCGTCGCCGACGTCGACAACTCCTCCAACTCGCCGCCGCCTCCGGTGCTGGCGGACCAGGACACCGACCACTCCCACACCGCGACCAGATCCACCTCGGCCCCTGCGCCCCCAGGAGGAAGAGAGGTGTAGGTGTGGCCGCAGTCAGGCGACCCCTCCTCACCGGACACAGCAGGCGAGAACACCGTTCCCGCGCTTTCACACACCACCTGCTGGCCGTCCCCGGTCTCCCACACCACCCGCTCCGGGGTAGCGACCACCGTCACCGACCCCGCACCCACCGAGGCCGTCGCCGAAACCGGCTCCCATCCCTCCGCATCGATCCACATCCACGAAGGCATGTTCACGAACCTGGGCTTGCCGAGCGGCGGCGCCGTCCCGATCTCCGGGAGCGGCAAGGTCATCGACGCCCGCGCCTGCTCGGCTAATACCACAGGATCGACCACCGCAGGGCTGTCCTCGCCTTCAGAAGCCGAAAAGGCCGTGGCCGAGCATCGTGCACGCCCCGCAGGCATCTGAGCCGGGCCCTCCTGACCAGACCGAAGAAATTCCACATCCGGCATCACACACGAAGAGCTGGCATCACGGCCTTCACCGCGCCCTCCTTGGTGCGGTGTCGAGGGAGGGGCGGCCCCTGTGACCGCTGGACCTGAACCGGAACTACGGGCAACAACCTCACAGGACGCACCCACACAAGCGACGTGATCATTGAAACGCGATGTGTCGGCCCAAACGGACGTCGCGGACACGAGCAGTACTGGTCCGGCCAAAGCAGCGACGAGCGGCACCCGCACCGAAGAGGGGATCAGCATGTGTTGGGCTCCCCCAACCACAGCTCCTCCACCTTCCACTCTTCTTCAACCAGGGTCACGGTCGCCGTGTAGGGCCGTGTATTCACATCAGAGGAAGCAGGTGGAGGATGGCCTTCCAATACCCATGCCGTGTCATCCATGCAGTCCTCGACCAGGATGCTCGCGGGGTCGGTTTCCAGGTCAACGTCGGTGACTTCGGGGCGCAGGACCGGCTCTCCCATGGCCTTGGCCCCATCGAGCATGGCCGTGGTCAGTTCGAGAGCTCGACCGCGCGCGTAACGCTCCAAGTCCGGGTGGTCCTCGTCCCCTTCCAGCGATGCCTCGACCACAGCACCCATCATTCCCAGGTACACCTCCACAGCCTCCTCCTCTAGGGAAGGCTCGGATGTGGACGGGGCTGCCAGGGGCGCGCTCTCCTCGATCTGCTCGGGCTCTGCCTCAGATGCGGCACACCCCGCAAGCGCCACCACGAGCACGGCACACACCACCCTGCGCATGGCACACCTCCGTTTCCCTCTCCGACGTCAACACACGCCGCGCTTTCGAAGGGTGACACTAGCCACACACAGCGTGACTACACAAGAGGCATTCGGACACTCTCCGTCACCGAAATTGTGAAGAGAACCACCGCTCTCAGATGTCGAACTCTCTACCTGCACAAACACCAAAACGAGCAAACGCAGGCAGGGCCGCTCCCACGCGGGAGCGGCCCTGCTACTCGTCTTCGATCTCAGGCGACCGGCTGCTGCTGGGCGTGCCACTGCCGCACCAGTTGGGCCAACTCGCCCCATTCATCCGGTTCCTCGACTTGGCTCACCCGTGAGAGGGCACTTGGAGGTGGCGGACCATGCCGGTGCCGCTGCAGCGTTGGATTCTCAGGTTGGCGGTGACCACGTGGTCGTTGCTCGTACGCGACCAGGTAGGGGCGCACACCCCGCCCACCCGCATCGTCTTCGCACCAGCCGAACCTCGGCAACCGCTTCGGCGTCACCTGGGGTTCGTAGAGGTGTCGGGCCCACTGTGTGTGCTCGCGGCGAGCCTGGTCGTAGCGACGCACCCACTCGGGCTCCGCAGTCGACACCGGGGGGCGTGCCGACGTGACCGCTCGCACGGGCGAATTCTTCTTCGCCGGTCGTGGGCGCAGCGGAGGTGGCGGTTTCTGCGCGCCGAGGACGGCTTCGAGTACGGCCCCGACCGTCCAGCGCACACGACTGACCCATCCGCGTCGACGCCTGCGGTGGCGGCCCCTACCATGGTCCATGGTCTTCCTCCTGGTGCATTCAGGTGGGGGATCACGCCTCGGTCGGTGTTACCGCACCGTCCGAGGCACCTTTTTCTTGTGTTCTTCTCTTTTTCTCGTGGCGCGCGTTCCGCTATTCGAGGTGGGGCGGGTGTCAATGGCCTTGGTGAGGTCGTACGCCCTCACCTAGGCTGCGCTTCCTCGCCCCGCCCGATGTCAGCGGACAGGCGCTACCAGCTAGTTCTCAGGCCCCGCTCGGCCGAGGTGACCAGGTGCGGGAACAGATTATGCGCGAGCATCACAAAGCCCCTCTTTTTGAACATACGAAATAACTCGGACAAATAGGAACTGCGTTCATTTGGGCTGAACGGCGTGGGTGTGATGTTTCCCTATGCAAGCGAGTATTTTCAACCCTGCATTTCATAGAAGTCATGGACCAGCGAAAACACGGGTAATGGGGCCGCGCGAGCAATGCGCCCACACGGCCCTGACGGCGCGATGGCCCTCAGGGTGGCCCAGCCTGGGAAGCCCCCTCGGGCCGGGCCGCCCTGCGCCGGTGTGGGGCGGGTGGTGGCCGTTCAGCCCGGCCGTACCGCCGCCACGAACACGGTCGGGTAATAGGGGCCGTCCACGGGTTCGACCCGGATGTTCTGCCCAGTGCGCGGTGCGTTGACCATCTGTCCCCCGCCCACGTACATGGTCACGTGCGAGGGGCTGCCTCCCGGAGCTGCGGTGTCGTAGAACAGCAGATCTCCCGTCTGCAACTCGTCCAGCTTGACTCGGGTTCCGGTGTTGACCTGGTCGGTGGTCACGCGCGGCAGATTCACTCCGGCCGCTTTCCACGCCTGCATGGTCAACCCTGAGCAGTCGAACCCGTTCGGTCCGGTCCCGCCCCACACGTAGGGTTTGCCGACCTGGGCCAGCGCCCACTCCGCCGCTGCCCGCCCCCGCTGCGTGCTCACGCCCGAACCCACTACAGGAGTCTCAGCGGCAGCGGCCTGAGCTGCGATCTCGGTATAGGCCTCGACATGGCCCATCACCTGGTCCGCGTACCACTGGGCTTGGTTGTAGCGCAGCAAAGCCGCTTCCATATCGACCTCGTCAGTGAAGTCGACCAGCCCCGCGTCGGGATGGCTCACACACAGGTACACCGCCGCGCTCCACATCGCGTCGTGGATGTTGTGTGGGTCGGCGATCCCGTCGTCGTTGCCGTCCAGGCCGTGGGTGGTCCAGGTGGTGGGGATGAACTGCATCGGCCCCACCGCTCGGTCGAAGGCTTCATCCCCGTCCCACTCGCCTCCGTCCGAGTCATGGTGGGGTGTGGTGTTGCCCCCGGCCCCGCTCCCGTCCAAGCGTGGGCCGATCATCTTGGGCCGCACGTCACCCGATGCCGACACCTCCCGACCGGCGACGTGGTTGGATTCGACTTTGCCGACCCCGGCCAACACCGGCCACTCCATCCCCTGGCACTGTTCGTACTCGCTCTCCAATCGAGCAGCCGCTTGAACGTAGGCGTCCAGGACCGGGGCGGGGATACCCTCCGCCTCACCCGGCACCCCCACCGCGTGCTGGCCCGGGTTGCCCGCCACTCCGATGAACAACACCGGCACCAGGAAGAGGATCCCCGCACCAACGAAGACCTGACGCATCACCCGCTGTCGCCCTGGCCCTGCTCCTTACGGGGATGACGCTGAGCGATATCGACCAGGCTCAACCGCTCACGACCACGCACCCCTGCCGCCCTCCACACCCGCTCTGCCGGCCCTCTCCTCCCGAGGTGTTCGTGAGTGGTCACATAGGCACCGACCATGTCCGAAACAGAGGAAGCCAGCTTCCTGACCAGGTTGTCTTCCCGAAGATCAGAATGGACAGCGAACAGCACGATCGAGGGCAAACGGCTCTCCCTGGCCAGACGCCCATACCCGACCATCTTGCGCACGACCTTCGTCAAGGGTTCGGTACCGGTGTCGTACTCCCAGAACACGTCCAGCTCGGTGTCGGCCTCGCACCAGCGCATGTAGGCGTCGGGACGGACGTAGCGCCCCCATCGTCGAGCGCACTCACGCTCGGACTCCCAGATCGCCAACCGGGCGTCCTTGCGTGCACGAGCAGCTTCGGTGGTGATGACCAGGCACTCGGCCAAACCGAGGATGTGTCCGAGCTGGGCCGAGTGTGCTCTCGCCAGGAGGCGGTCGTGCCGGAAGTCGAGCTCACCGGGTTCTTTGCCACGGTGTTCGGCTACCAGGGCGGCCCCGAGCGGGGCCAGGACCCACCGATCCGCGACGTAGCGGCCGGGAAAGGGACGGAAACGGTCCAGGAGTTCATAGCGGTGCAATTGCAGGAGCCGCTCCCGGCAGCGCCGCCCACCGGATGCGGGAAAGTACAGGCGGTGGAGTTGGCCGGTGGTCATGACCTGGTGCTCGTAGAGGCCCGCGAGGATCTCCCGATCACGCGGGGTCACCCTAGGCGCCAGGTAGATGAGCCTGCGACCGTACTCGGCCCGGTCAGTACTAGGGTTCACAGGTTCTCCCACTTGTCTTTCTCGCTCTGTTCGCGGCCATCATCTGAGAGATCTTGTGTGGGCCCATGAGCGCGGGCGGCCTTGCGCACTTGAGTGGCCCGCCCCTTAACCCCCTCCGGTAGCGGCCGGGTGCGCACCGTGGCCGCTCCCAGTTCCTTGGCCCCCACCAGGGGGCGCACCGCGGCCTGGAACGCGCCAAGGTGGGTGAGGTCATAAGCCCCGAGTACCGGCTGGGTGTGCTGCTGCAGACTGACCGCGTCATCGGGTGAAGCGGAGAAGTAGATCTTGGAACGTGCGTTGGCCGAGACCGCTTTGCGCAGATCCCCTGGGAGCTGGCCAAGCTCCTGGTGGGCCAACGTCAGGCCGAGCCGGTAACCCCTCGCTTCGGCGAGCATGTCCTCCAAAGACCCGGGCAGGTTGAGGAAGTTCTGGCACTCGTCCACGTACGCGCACAGGTCCTTGCGCAGATGCTCGGGCGTGTGAATACGGGCGGTGACCGCCTGCCACGTAGCAGCCAACGCAAACGACCCGATCAACGAACTGGTGTCCTCACCCAAACGCCCCTTCGGTAGGCGCAACAGCACCAGGTGCCCGGAGTCGAACAGCTTCGACAGATCGATGGTGGAAGGCCCCGAAGCGACCACTTGGCGCACCCATTTGCGCAACAGCGCGGTGCGGAGCTTGTTCAGCACCGGCCCGGTCACCGACGACCTGGCTGAGACGGTGAGCCCGGAGTACCAGCCCCAGAAATCTTCGAGAGCTTGGTCTTCACCGCTACGAGCGATGACCTTGGCCATCGTGTCCACGCGCAAAGCATCGTCTGAGAGCAACAGTGGAACGTGTCCCAGAGTCAAGGTCGGGTCTTGGGCTCGGGTCAGGGTGAGTGTGGCGGCGCGCAGGATGTCGTCGGTGCGGGGCCCCCAGTACTCGGCGTAGATACGCCGGAAGATCCCCACCACGGTGTCGCTCGTGAAGTCCGGGTCCGGGCCCTGAAGCAGGTTCAACCTCGGTGGTGCGGCACGGTCGTCGGGGTCGAACAACACCACTCGGTTGATGGCCTGCTCGGGTAGGCGGGCCAGGATGTCGGTGATCAGGTCCCCGCGCGGGTCGATCACCAGCCCCGCCCGCCCCGCCTCGGCGTCCTGGAGGACGAGGTTGGCGAGCAGCGTGGACTTGCCGGAGCCGGTTTTGCCGAGGATGTGAGTGTGCTGGCGGGCCTCCACCACCCCCAACGCGACGGGACGCTGTGTGCCGGCGTCGGCATCCCCCACCACACGGGTGTTCTCACCTCCGCGTGGGACGGCCGGTGCCGGTGCAGCGGGGCGGGCTCCGGCTCGGGCCAGACCGGGCACGCTGGTGTCGGTCGGCAGGTGCGCGATCCCAGCCAGCTCTGCGGTGGACAGCAGCGCCCCGCGGGCCAGGAACCGGTTCACCGCCCACCAGCAGGGTTTGAACATGTAGCTGCGCCGAAGGTGGTTGGTGCCCGAGGTGAACGCGGCGAAGCTTGAGGCGATGCCGTGGGCGCGGCCCCGCAACCGCTCCTGGAACTCCTCTCCCTCGTGTGTGGTGGTCAGGATGTAGGACAGCGAGCACGCCAACCTCGGACTGCTGGCTTTGTTCAGGATGGCGCGGATGTCATCACCGGTCCCCGGCAACGACACCGCACGCCGCGCCCCGCCCCCAGCCCCTGCCGGGGTGAAAGCGTCGACCATGGCCGTGCCCATCCCGGCGTGCCCGGCCAGCCGTGCTGCTGCCTGGCGGGCGCGGGCGGCCCGCCACCCCGTGACCGGGCGGGCGGTGATGCGCACCAGGGCGTGTTCGCCCTCGACCAGGTCCTCCATCGCGCCCAGTAGGGGGCGGGCGGGGTCGTCATCGAACCGGGTCTGCAGAGGGAACACCTCCGTCCTTCCCAGGCCCAGGTGGCCGCCGGTGGTGTAGGCCCCAGCCGGGAGCGGTGGCTCATTGGGGGCCAGGTGGCGGGTGGAGGTGGTGGCGCCGGGCCAGGCCGCCGAGATCGCTCGCTCCACCGTCCCCGGAGGCACCGTTCCGGGTACCCACACCTGGTAGCGCACACCTGCGGCCGAGCCGACGATTTCCAGGGCCAGGTGGGGTTGGAGTAGCCAGCGCGACCAGCGCGGGCGCAGCAGTCCCATGGTGTGTTGCCAGAACGCTTTCGCGTTCTCCAAACTGGCCTCGGGTGGGGGCAGGATCTCCACCACCCTGGCGTCCTTGGACAGGTGGACGTGGCGGGCCCACCTGATCCCGAGTACTGCCGCGCTCACCAGGGCCCCGGTGAGCGGGATCGCCGCGATCAGGAGGAAGATCCCCCCACTAAGCAGGAGGCCGAGCATCAGGCTGCCTCTCCGTCGTTGCCTTCGGTTTCGTCCCAGGCCAGATCAGGGTCGACGTCGCACTCCTGGACCTGGCCGTCGAATGGGTCCGTTGCCGTCTCTGCCTCGGCGCGCATCGCGGCAAGCTCGGCCGGATCGGAAGTGATCAGCGCGTGCTCATGCGCAGAGGCCAGCGGGTGGAACCCCACCCGGTGGTGGCCTGCCACCAGAAGGGCGGAGCCTCGGGGTGCGGTGCCCACCAGGTGGGTCTCACCAGCCGAGAGATGGAACGCTTCGGCCACAGCGTCGAGGTTCTGCGGGGCCTGCTTGAGCAGGACCTGGGTGGCGGCGTTGGCGATCACCACCCGGCCCAACTCCGTGGAGAGCACGTCCCCCACGTCCTGGGTGACCAGGGTCAGTCCCATCCAGTGTTTGCGTCCGGCCTTGGACCAGCGGGCCAGGTAGCGGGCCGCGGCCGGGTCTTGGAGCAGAAGCCACGCCTCATCGACCACCACCATCCGAGGCCGCGCAGGTCCCGGTGCGGTGACGTTGCGCCAGATCGCGTCGAGTGCGAGTAGCACCCCGACCGGGCGCACCTCCTCCGGCAACTCCTTGAGAGAGAGCACTGTGAGGTGCCCGCCCACTTGGGAAGTAACACCGCCCTCGAACAGAGCAGCGTGGGAGCCGTGCACGAAAGGCTCGATCCACTCGGACAGGCCCTGGGCCGCACGGGCCGGACTCTCTCCCGTGCTGGGGTCGGTGGCGATCTCTTCCAACGCCTCGGCCAGATCCGCCAGCACCGGCGCAGCCCTGTCCCAGGTGGCGGGGTCTCGGGTGATGCCGGCTTGGGCGTAGGCGGTCACGATCGCCCGGTCCAGCACTGGCTTGTCGGCGGCCGTCAGCTCACCGACCATCGCGCCGATCAGGGTGTGCAGGAACAGCGCCCTGGACGTGAACGACCGGCCTTCCTCACCCTCGCCGGGGACGGGCAAGACGAAGGGGTTCAGCCGCCCGTCCTGGGTGCCGAGGCTGATGGTGGTGCCGCCCACCGCTTCGGCCAGACGCAGGTACTCCCCCTCCGGATCGATGACCGCGACCTCAACACCCACCAACAAGGACCTGAGGATCTCCAGCTTGGCGAGGTAGGACTTGCCCGCGCCTGAACGGGCGAGGATGACCGCGTTGTGGTTGTCCAACTCGCCGCAGAACCGGTCCCATGCCACCAACCCCGACGAGTGGGTGTTGGTGCCATAGACCACCGTGGTCTCTCCCAGGTCCGCGACCAGCTCCGGTGAGGTGAATGGCAGCAGGGTGGCGGCGGCGTCGGTGTCCATCGACCGACCCATCCCCAGCAGGTCACTACCGAGCGGAAGTGTGGAGATCCACCCCGCCAAGGAACGGAACGTCGCGGGAACCGCGTCCACCAGCAGCGAGTCGCACAAGGCCTTGACCTGCTGAAGTTCAGCCTCCAAATGTTCCAGGGTGAAGGCGTGCACGGTGATGTAGACCGCGACCCGAAACAGCTTGCCTTGGCCGGTGGCGATGCGGTCCGCGATTTCGGCAGCGTCAGCCGCTGCTGTGAGCTGGTGGGGGTCCTCCACTCTGCCCTGGCCGGTGCTGGTGCGGTGCGCCGACTCCAACCGCGCCCGCCTCTTACGCAGCTGGGTAGCGGCACGGGTCGCGGGAACCGGATCCAGATGGAAGCTGATGTCGAGCTGTCCGGGGTAGGCCAACAAGGGTTCGGCCCAACCGACCGCGACCTCGCGCGGGTATCCGGTGACGATGAGGGTTTGGCACACCCCGCCTTCGACCTCCAGGTGGCTGGCCCCGACATGGATGGCCGGGCCGCCCAAGGCGGGTGAACCAGAGCTCTTCCACGAACTGCGCACAACCATGGTGTTCATGCCTCCTGCTCGTGTGTGGTGCCGATGTCGCGGTCTGCCACGTCGGGGTCGGTGTCGGTCAGGTGTGTGCCGGGGGTGGTCATCGACGCCCGGAGCGCCTGCTCGGCCGCCTCGCCGTCCAGGACCTGGGTGCGGACCCCGAGTGCGGCGAGCCGGTCCGCGATGTCTTCCGCCCGGCGGCGGAGAGCCCCACCGGTTCGGCGGGCGGGTCCGGTGGCGGTGACCACGACCAGTACCTGCTGGTGGGAGAGTTCGTGGGTGGCGGCGATCTCGTCGAGGAAGTCGGCGTGCGCCGCCGCGGCTTCGGACAGGGCCGGGTGGGGCAGGTGGTCGGCGTTGGCGCGCACCATTCCCACTAGCCCCGACAGGTCGGCGCGGCGGCGTTGCACCAGGATCTGGATGGGTTCGGTCAGCGAGTCGAGGACCCCTGCGAAGGCGGCCACGGTCTGGTCCTGCTCACGGCCGGAGGCGAGTTGGAAGGGGATGGTGGTGCAGGCGATGGCCATGGCGCACCGTCCGCCCAGGTCGATCACCCCGCTGGGGGCAATCGCGGAGGTTGGCAGGCGCAACGGCGCCAGCTTCGGTTGCCTGAACCGGGGCACCCAACGCGGCAACGCCGGGAGCTCATCGGACGGTGCGGGGACCAGGTGCTTGGGCGAGCGCTTCCAGGCCCAGGCGCTGGCCAGGACCTTCTCCAGACCTCGGCCGTCGCGCTCGGCCAGCGCGATCGCGATCACCGCTCCCAGGAGCGGAGCCAGGCCCAGGGCGAGCGCCCACAACGGCACCATGTGACGCAGGAGCAGGTAAGCGACCCATACTGCGGCCAGAGCCGGTCCGATGATCAGGCACTGGCGGGCGGTGAGGTTGAACAAGATGGGTTCGGGGCGGTCGATGTCAGCGGGGATCCGGCCCCGCCATGCCGAGGGTTCCTCAGGCACAAGCTCCCTTTCTCGTTGTCCTACTTGGCCGGTGCGCTACTTGGTGTTGCGGCGGGATTTGGGGAAGAGCCCGTACTGCTTCCACACGCGTCGCGGCGAGGCGAACAACGGACGCTGGCCTTTGACGTTTCGCGGCTTGCTCCAGTCCAAGACCGGCATGTTCGGCAGGAGACGTAGCCCTGCTGAAGGCCGCGATATCGGCGGCAGCGTGCCCAGTCGTTCGACCCCCTTACGGCCGGGTATCCGCACGGGTGGCGGAGTCGGCAACACCCCTTGTCTCCACCTGCGTCGCGGGCTCCTGGGGCTACCGGAGCTCGGTGGTGTGGGTGGTGGTGATGGTTGCGCGAAGAGTGTCTGTTGTCCCAGTGCAGGTGATCCGGGCATACGGCCCTCCTCCAACGCGCGGCGTACGGGTGCGGGTGAACCAGGGCGTGGCGGCGGCACCGGAGGCAACGCTTTCTGCCCAGGCAACGCGGGCGGCGGCGAACTGGGGTCGGGGCTCGGGCCAGGCCAGGGACCGCGAGCCTGGGGAGCTGGGAGAGCTCGCCGACCTACGGTGGTCAAGTCCCCGATCGGTTCGGGTGGGTCGGTGCGGTTCCGGTACCACCACGCCTGGGATTGCAACGGTTGAAGCCCGGTGCCGGGCTGGGGCTTGTACCGAGGCAACGGTTTCCCCGAAGCGCGGTGGGGCCGGCCGAACTGGGGTTTACGCAGCCCCAGGTCCAGGCCGGTGCGGAACACTCCCGGCATTCGCATGGAGCCCACCGAGCGGAACGCCATCATCCAGGCGATGTTCTTCAGCAACGCCGCGATCGGGCTCGTGCCGGGGTTGGGTTGCCAGACCAGCTTCATCACCCAGGAACTGATCCGGATCTGCACATACAGCAGCACCAAGAGCAGCATCAGGTTCATCAGCCACCCGTCCTCGCCCACGTCCTCGGTGGTGGGCGAGGCGATGACGCTGCCGGCCAACGTGACGGTGCCCGAGGCCGCCGTTCCCAGATCCAGGTGCTGCACCTGGCCGGGTGCTGCGGCCGCATCCGGCATGTTCCCGAAGATCGTCATCTGCCCTTCGAAGAACAGCTGGGCCATCGCGATGTAGACGATGGCCTGGGCGATGGGTATCGCGCACAGCCCCACCATCGACTTCCACCAAAGCTCGGCGAGGCGGTTGGTGTGTGGCAGCGCATGGAACATCAACAACAGGGGTGCGGCGATGACCAGGACGATCACCATGCAGATACGGACCGCTTCGGTGATCATCCACACCACCAACATCACGACCACGACTACGAGCAGCAGCAGAATGAAGACCACGGCTTCCATGAGCAGCACATCGATGCGGTCGCGGAAGTTCTTCGCCGCTTCTTGTGGGTCGATGCCCGCCGCTCCGACTGCTTGGGCGATGTCGTTAGAGGCGCCGACCATCTCGGTGGTCAGCCACAGGGACAGGTTCGATGCGGCGAACCCGAACACGAGCCGGGGCAGGAGGTCCCCGATCGCGTAGCGGGTTTGGATCGTTTGGTAGCCCATGACGATCACTCCGCCCGCAACCACCAGCAGCAGGTACAGGATGTTGCTGGTGGTCAAGATCCCGGAGTGCAGGGCCTTCATGCCTTCGGTGGGCAGCGGTGTGTGGAACGCCTTCTCCGCCAACCAGCCCAGGGCCGGATTCAGTCCGGAGACGACGAAGTCCGCGAACCAATTCGACACGTGGCATCCGCCATCGGTCAGCCCGCAGTCGAAGATCGTGTCGTCGGTCTCCAACTCGACTGTTTCCTCGGGGGCCTCCTGCTGTCTCTTATACACATCTCCGAGG